>NZ_JBEYZD010000081.1:0-41670 GCF_040645895.1 Streptomyces olindensis
CGCATGTCCTGGCCGGACGCGATGGGCATGGTGGTCCTCGCCGGGTTCGTGGTCATGCTGCTGGTGGCGACGGGGCTGCGGGCTCCTGGACCCGCGCGGGCCCCCGGGCACCCGGAGCCGGCCGGCTACCCGGAGACGGCCGGCTACCCGGAGACGGCTGGTTACCCGGAGACGGCTGGTTACCCGGAGACGGCTGGTTACCCGGAGACCGCCGGTTACCCCGAGACGGCCGCCTACCCCGAGACCTCCGCCGACCTAGGCGCCACCTGCCTGTACGCCGTCTACGACCCCGTGTCACGCCGCTGCTGCTTCGCCGGCGCCGGGCACCCCGTCCCCGCCCTGGTGAACCCCGACGGCACCGTCGAACTCGTCGGGCTCCCGGCCGCGCCCCCGCTCGGCGTGGGCGGCCTGCCGTACGAGGCCACCGAGGTCGAGATCCCCGAGGGCAGCCTGCTCGCCCTCTACACCAACGGCCTGGTCGAGAACCGCGACCGGGACATCGACGCCGGCGTCCACCGGCTGCGGGAGGCCCTCGCCCGCCCGGCGCCCTCGCTGGACGCCCTCTGCGACACGGTGCTCGCCGACCTGCTGCCGCGGCGCCCCGCCGACGACGTGGCCCTGCTCATCGCCCGCACCCGTGCCCTCGACTCCGAACAGGTCGCCACCTGGGCGGTGCCCGACGACCCCTCCGCGGTCGCCCAGACCCGCAAGGACGTGGTCGCGCAACTGGAGAGGTGGGGACTGTCCGACGCCGTCTTCGTCACGGAACTGGTCGTCAGCGAACTCGTCACCAACGCCATCCGGCACGCCGAGCCGCCGATCCAGCTCCGCCTGATCCACGACACCACCCTCATCTGCGAGGTCTCCGACGGCGGCAACACCGCACCCCACCTGCGGCGCGCCCGCAGCTACGACGAGGGCGGCCGCGGCCTGCTCCTCGTGGCCCAGCTGACCGAGCGCTGGGGCACCCGCCAGGGCGCCACGGGCAAGACCATCTGGGCGGAACAGTCCCTGTCCCTCCCGTGAGGAGCCACCGGTCATGACCACACCCACCTCCCACCGGGCCGCCCGCGCCCCCGTGCAGCAGGCCGCCGCGCTGGTCGGCCTCGTCTTCCTGCTGGTCGGCCTGCTGGGCTTCGTCCCCGGCATCACCACCGACTACGACTCCATGGAGTTCGCCTCCCACGAGTCGGGCGCCGAGCTGCTGGGCGTGTTCCAGGTGTCGATCCTGCACAACCTCGTGCACCTGGCCTACGGCCTCGCCGGGCTCGCCCTCGCCCGCACGGCCGCCGGGGCGTACGCGTACCTGATGGTCGGCGGTGCCGTGTACCTGGTGCTGTGGGTCTACGGCCTGTCCGTCGACCACGACAGCGACGCCAACTTCGTGCCCGTCAACACGGCGGACGACTGGCTCCACTTCGTCCTCGGCGTCGGCATGATCGGCCTGGCCCTCGCCCTGAGCCGCCGCACCACCCGCACCCACCGGACCCGCTGAGTCCCGGGCCACCGGCGTGCAGACCTTCCTCCCCCACCCCGGCTTCCGGGACTCGGCCCTGGCCCTGGACCGCCGGCGGCTCGGCAAGCAGCGGGTCGAGGCGCTGCAGGTCCTGCGGGGCCTGATCGTGCCCGGCTACGGCTGGCGCCGGCACCCGGCCGTACGGATGTGGGCCGGGTACGAGGAGGCGCTGGTCCGCTACGGCCTGGAGGTCTGCCGCGTCTGGCGCGAGCTGGGCCACCAGGACAGCTGCGCGGCCACCCTGGTCGCCGACCTCGCCGCGACCCGACCGCACGCCCCGGTGCGGGAGCAGTCCGTCCTGGCCGCCGAGGGCGAACTCCCGCCCTGGCTGGGCGACACCGGCTTCCACCGCAGCCACCGCTCGGCCCTGGTCCGCAAGGACCCCGACACGTACGCGGAGCTCTTCCCCGGCGTGCCCGACGACCTCCCCTACGTCTGGCCGGCGTCGGACCGGGAGCCGTAGGCCCGTTTTCGCAACTCCCTCCCATGCGGCCACCGTTGTCGACCGGATGGTTCCGTGTTCCACTGGATCTTTTCTGGCACATCGGTCACCGGTCACCCGCCCGCGGGCGGGCAGGCACTCCATGGGGGGTCCGTGTGTGAAGAACTGGGCTTCGAGAGACTCCTCGACGAGGAGGGCTTCTTCGCTCGGCTGTTCGGCCGGGCTCCGTCGGGCGCGGGCAAGGACCCGCTGTACGGACCCGACCTTCCCGTGGTGCTGCTCACCGGCGGCCCGGGCATGGGCAAGGGACGGCTGCTGCGCGCCGTGCGGGACCGCTTCGCCGCCAAGGTGCCGGTGATCCACCTGGACTGCGCCTCCCCGGTGTACGCGGACCGCGCGGACCCGGAGCCCGGCGCCCGCTCGGCCACGACCGAGGCCCTGGTCGAGGTCGCCGGGCGGCTGAGCACCTGGCAGGGCACGGGCGGCTCGTTCGCCTTCCCACGGCTCTTCACCGGCCTCGCCGTGATCGCGACCGGCGTCGCGGAGGGCACGCCCGAGGCCGTCGCGACCGAGGCCGAGCGCTACGAGAACCTGCCGCAGAAGCAGCGCCTGCGCGGCCTGGCCACGGGCGACTTCTGGCGCGGCGTGCTGCGCGGCGCCATCCGCAACCTGCTGACGACCCTGTCCGGGCAGGCCTTCGACCCGTACTCGGCGGCCGTGAGCAACGCCCTGCTGGACGCCCTCTTCGAGCGGCTGGCCCCGCGGGGCAGGGCGGAACTGGAGCGGATCTACGGCGCCTACCCCGGCGCCGCCGGCCAGCCCCGGATCGGGCTGCGCATCCTCGCCGCCGACTTCCGGGCCGGCGGCGAGGCACGGGAGGTGGCGGAGAGCTTCCTCTTCCGGGCCCTGCGCGAGGACCTGGAGGCGGCGTACGCCGGACCGGCCGGCTGGCTGCGCCGGGTCGGCCGCCCCGGCCTGCTGCTGGAGCACGCCGAAGCGCCCCTGGGCGAGCAGCTGCTGCGCGCCGTGCTCACCGACCGCCGGGGCGGGCAGCGCGACCGGGTCGTCGTCGTGGGCACGGCCCGCCGGTCCGACGGCGGCGCCTTCCTGCACGGCGGCCTGCCGCCCCGGGAGGCGACGCCCCCGGCGGAGTACCGGCCCGCCGACGGCGCCCCGCCCGCCTGGTCGCGGCGCACCGACGAGGGCGCGGACCGGGCCCCGCTCGCCGACGGCGTGCTCCTGCTGCGCATGCCGCTGCTCACCGGCGACCAGCTGCGCCGGGAGACCGTGCGAAGACAGCAGCGCGCCGAGCCGGAGGGCGGCGCCAACCGCCGCCGCATCGACGCCGCCGTCGCCCGGCTGAGCGGCGGCCGGCCGCACACGGTGATCCGCCTGGCCGCCGCGGCTGCGGCCTTCCGCATGCCGGCGGACGCCAACGACCGGGACATCCTGGACGCCCCGCTGCGGCTGCCCGGCGACGACGCCACCGAACGCCCCGTCGCGGAGGTGCTGCTGCGGGAGCTGGTCCTGGACCAGTTACCGGTCCGGCTCCCGACCGAGCACCACGCCCACTGGCTCGACCTCCTCACCCATCTGTCCGTGGCCCACGACACGGAGTGCGCGGACGTCCTGCTCCGGCACCACCAGTCCGGGCACGTGCACCACCTGACCGCCCACCACGTCTCCCGGCTCCTCACCGACACCGGCTGGCCCACCTGCGAACGCCACTTCATCGGCGACTTCGGCCTCCGCCAGTTGCTGGTGCACCGGCTGTACGGACTGCGCCCCGACGGCGCCGCCTGGTACGCCGACCACCACCTGCTGCGCGACCACTACGCCGAGCGCGCGGCCGGCGCGGACACCCCCAGGGCGGGCGGCGCCTTCCGCTCCCTCACCGCCCACCGGATGAACCACCACCTGGTGTCCGGCGGCGCCGACGACGTCGTCAGCCACCTCGCCGCCACCCTCCCCGGCCGCCCCCGCGAATGGTGCGCCGAACTCCTGGAGATCGCCCAGGCCCCCTACCCGGGCGGCGCCGACGCCCGGCGGGACCGCGCCCAGGGCCTGGTCCCGGCGGACGGCCCGCCGCTGCGCCGCACGGTCGACCAGCTGCTGCACGCGGTGTGGCTGTGCGAGGAGCGGACCCGGCCCACCGGCAAGGAGACCGCCCGCACCCTGGCCAAGCTGCTGGACCTCCTGTCGATCATGGACTTCGACGGGGCGGGCCTGCTCAGCAGGACGGCGACGGACTGGAGCGGCCTGGCGGAGAACGAGCAGCCCCTGCTGCGCTGCACCTGCACCGAACAGCTCCGGCGAAGGAGATAGCGGGCATGCCCAGATGGAAGAAGATCCTCTACGCGGTCTTAGGCGCGGTGGTCGCCGTCGCCGCCATCGCGTTCACCACCTCCCTCGTCCGCAAGCCCGACACCTGCGCCGACGGCGTCGAGCGGATCGAGGGCGAGTGCGTCGGCGTCAACGGCGACGGCTACGACTTCGGCACCCCGGAGATCGCCCCCGTGGCCCGGGCCATCGCACGCGAGAACCGCAGGATCGAGAAACAGCCCCACGTCACGGTGGCGATGATGCTGCCGCTCCAGTCGGACCGCGAGGCGCTGCGCCGGCAGATGCGCAGCGACCTCCAGGGCGCGTACCTCGGGCAGCGGCAGGCCAACTCCGGTGAGGGCGAACCGCCCAGGATCCGGCTGGTGCTGGCCAACCCCGGGCAGGACTACGGCCGGCAGGCGGAGGTCGTCGACACCCTGCTGCGGATGGCCGCCTCGCCCGAGGACCGGCTGCGCGCGGTCACCGGCTTCAACCTGAGCCTCGCCGCCACGGAGAAGGCCGTCGCACGCCTCACCGAGAACCGGATCCCGGTGCTGGCCGCCCGCATCAGCGGAGACCGGATCGCCAACAAGGACCAGGCCGACGGCATGGCCGAGCTGCGCTTCCCGGGCCTCGCCCGCATCCTGCCCACCAACAACGACGCGGCCCAGGCCCTGGCCGGCTTCAACGGCGAACGGGGCCGTCAGAACCTCAGGACGGTCCTGGTCTACGACAAACGCCCCGACGGCTACAACGAGTCGCTCGCGAGGGCCTTCAGCAGGATCAGGGAGAAGGGCCCGGCCGGCCCCGCCGCGATGTCCTTCGAGTCCCCGTCCATCGACGAGGCGGGCTCGACCGGCAACCAGTTCACGCAGACCGCCAACAACATCTGCGACTCCGAGGCGGACACCGTCTACTTCGCGGGCCGCACCCTCCACCTGCGCATCTTCGCCCTCAAGCTCGCCCAGGTGGGCTGCGAGGGCCGGCACTACACGATCGTCAGCGGCTCCGACGCGGCCTCGCTGCGCCAGGACATGACGGAGCAGGACTGGGCGAAGCTCCGCGGCGACGACGGCAGGGCGAAGGTCACGGTCCAGTACGCGGCCCCCGCGCACCCCGCCGCCTGGGCCACCGAGCTGGCCGCCTGGTCGAAGAAGTGGCGGGCGACCCACGACCGGGAACCGGCCGAGCGGGACCTCCCCCAGTACCTCACCGAACCGAAGGCCGCCCTGGACACCCTGCGCCGCCAGATCATCGCGACGGAGGCCGAGGGCATCGACCTCGGCGGCACCCCGAACCTGGACGACTCCCGCACGATGCTCGTCCACGACGGGCTCCTCACCATCGGCAAGGCCCTCCACCAGGCCCAGCAGGGCGCCCCCGAGACGACGGTCCCCTCCCGCGAGGACGTCGGCCGCCAGTGGTCCCTCCTCCAGTCCCGCCACCGCGTCGCGGGCACCAGCGGCCTGATCTGCCTGACCACCGGCGGCAACGCCTACGACAAACCGGTCGCGATCGTGGAACTGGACCCGGGCACGAAGGGCGACGGCACCCTCAAGTTCGTCGGCCTGGGCTGGCCCACGGGCCGCCCCCAGCCGAAGAACTGCGTGATCCCCAGCAGCACGCCGTGAGCACCCTCGTCCGGGGCGTCGCGGGCGCCATGGCAACTGGCCATACTGGGCGATGAGTTGTTGTACCGGGAGCGGCCGACAGGGGTGTGATGGCGAGGAGCACGGGCACCACGCGGGGTCTCGCCCTCCTCGCGACGGCCGCGACGGTGCTGGTCACGGCGGGCGGCGCGGCTGCCGTCCTCGCTCCCGTGGCCCGCGTTACGGCGGGCGGTCCGTGGCTGCTCGGCGGCTGGCTGGTGCTCGCGGCGGCCGCCGTGTGGTGCGCCGAGGCGGCCGTCGCCCGCGTCCGGCGCGCTCGCCGGTCCCTCGGCCAGTCCACGCGTCTGGGTGAAACCCGGAAGCTGCACCTGAACACGACCGGGATCCTGGCGACGGCCCTGGTGGCCGAGCTGACCCTGATCACCGCGAGACTGACCCGCGGTGAGGAGTTCGCGACCGCCTGGGCGTCCGGAGCCCTGCTCGTGGCGCTGACCGGCGTCGCGTCCTGGCACACCGCCAAGGTCGGCGCCCGCTACGGCTCGGCCGCAGGCCAGACCCCGTCCGACAATCCGCTCGCCATCGCCGCCCTCGTCCTGGCCGAGGCGTGCGGCGCCTGGCTCACCGCCCGTTTCGCGGCCGACGGCCCCCTGTGGGCGGCCTGGGCCCTGGGAGCCGCGATGGCGGCGCTGGCCGCGGGCTTCTGGCTGTCCGACTCGCAGGACTGGTCGGCCGAGGACCGGTATCTGAAGGTGTCCGGGGCCGCCGCGGTCCTGGGCGTCGGCGGTGTGGTGGCGCGGTTCGCGCTGCGGGGCGAGACCGCCGCCGCGTGGTGGGCGGGCGGTGTCGCGGTGGGCGGCCCGCTGCTCGTCGTCGGGGTGCTGTCCCTCGCCTCGGCCGTCCCCCGGCGGTCCGCCCAGGTCGGAGGCCGGACGGCTTCGCCCGGGGCGCAGCTCGCCGGGATCCTCGTTCCGCTGGGCAGCCTGGCGTGGGCGATGGCGCAGGGGGAGCCGTGGAGCGGGGCGGATCCGGACGAGCGGCTGCTGCGGGTCGGCTGGCTGGCCGTGGCCGGTGCCGTTCTGCTGGTGGCGCAGTACGCCGTACTGCTGTGGACGGGCGCCCGGCGGGCCGGGGCCTGGGCGGCCGACCTGGCCCGGCGGGTGCGCGTGGTGACGCAGGAGGAGGCCGGGCCTTGGGGTCGTCCGGACGGCTACGGGACGCCCGGGTTGTCGTCGCCCCCGGAGGGAGGGCGGGACTGGGAGCGGTGGCGGGCCTGGGCGCACGAGCGGCAGTGGGAGTGGGAGCAGCAGTGGGAGCGCGAGCGGGCCTGGGAGCGCCGCCTGCGCGATCTGGACCCTTATCCGGGCAGCGCCCCCACTTGGTGGCAGCGTCTCGCCCAGCCCCTCCGCTCCGCCGCCGTGACCGAACTCGACCGGCGTACGGCCCTCTCCACCGGCCTCGCCATCGACGAGATCTGGCCGCGGATCGCCATGGTCGTCCCCGACGAGGTCGGCCGACAGCTGTGGCGGCGGGAACGGGGCGTCCTCGTCTGGCGGATCACCATCGCCGCCGCCCTGTGCACGTCGGGTGTCTGGCTGCTCGTCGCGCTCACCGGCCTGGGCGGGTTCCGCTACACGGACTGGCGGCCCGTCGCGCTCGTCTGGGGGCCGCTGCTCCTGGCGGCGGTCGCGCTGGTGCAGGCGCGCAGGCTGCTGGCCGAGGTGTACGAGGCCAAGGCGCACGCGGTCGAGGTCTACCGGTACGACCTGGCGAAGCGCCTGCACATCACCCTGCCGGCGAACCCCTCGGACCAGTACATGATCCGGCTGGCCGCCGTGCTGAGCGGCGACGAGCCCCCCGACCGGTCCGGCCGGCACCGGCCGGAGGAGCCGGAGCTTCCCCAGGGAGCCCGGCTCGACGAACTCGCCGCCCTCGTGGCGCAACGGGTGCGGGAGGGCGTACGCGCCGACGTACGTCAGGCGGTCCGGGAAGAGTACGCGGCACTCGGCCCGCGGTTCCCGGCCGGCGCCACCGCCGGCAAGCTCGACTTGGACATGCTCGCTCGGGAGATCGCCCGCCGGACGGCCGGTCCCGTGGGCGAGGGCCTGAAGGCCGACCTGAGGAAACATCTGACGGAACTCCACCGGCAGTTCGAGGGGGACGTCCGAGACGCGATCCATTCCTCGGTGAAGGAGTCCGTGACCGGCCCCTCCCTGTCGAACTTCACCGGCTATCTCGCGATCGAGCTGGACCGCGGCCAGCAGGACGTACGGGCCGAGCGCGGCACGGTCACGGCCCCCGCGGGGCAGCGGGTGAAACTGTTCGTCTCCGTCGTGCGCGACCCGCGCGCCCGTGACCTCCCGCCGGTCGTCCAGAGCCCGCCGGGCCGGGACTTCTTCGTCTTCGAGCCGGTCCGCGTCGAGGGCGGCCGGGACACCCGCACGGTGTCCTTCGACGCCATGGCCGACAGCTCGACGCTCACGCCCCTGCCCCAGCGCAGGAACCTCCTCGTCGAGAACGAGCAGCAGACGGCCTTCGAGTTCCGGCTGCCCGAGGAGGAGGGCGGCCACGAGGTGTGGTTCCAGCTGTACCAGGCGGGCCACCTCGTCCAGGTCGTCGCCCTCAAGGTAGAGGTGCGGGCCCCGGCCGGGGCGACGGACGACGCATGAGCGAAGCACGGCCCCCGGACGTCCGTGTGCGCGTCCTGACCACCGACGAGGCGACCCGCCTGGAGTTCACCGCCGGGCGTCCGGGCGTCGCGCCCGTACGCGCCACCCTGGTCGGCGGCGACGCGCTGCTCAGGGTCCGCCAGGAACTGGACAGGGGGCTGACCCGCCTCAAGGACGAACTCACCGCGTACGACGTCGAGGACAAGGACCTCAACCGGGTCTTCCAGAGCCTGCACGGTCTCGGCCGCACCCTGCTCTTCATCCTGTTCGGCGGACAGCAGGCCGTCCTCAAGGAACTCCAGACGTTCTGGAACAGGGCCCTGCCGTACGGCATGAACCCGGAACTGCCGCCCCCGCTCGTCGAGTGCGTCGGCGGCCGGGACGGCTTCCTGCCCCTGGAGTTCCTGCCGCTGTTCCGGATGTTCCCGGGCGCGCCCGTCGAGACCCCGGGCGACTTCATCACCGCCTGCCGCACCCTCGTCGGCTTCTCGTGCGTGGTGCGCCGCGCCATGCTGCCCGCCCCGGTCCACGGCGGCCTCGCCCTGCACACCGGCCCGCACGGCCGGGTCCCCGCCCGCTACCTGTACTACGAGCACCTCGAAGGCGCAGTCGAGGAACTGGCCTGGTTCAGCGACGCCGGAAGCGCGCACGTCGACCTGGAAGGCCCGTACCCCGACGGCGCGGAACGCGCACCCGGCCTGGCCGAGCAGATCTTCGACCCCCGGCTCCTCCTCGACGGCACCCGCCGCGAACTTCCCGACCAGGTCCAGCACTTCGCCTGCCACTGCTACACGCGCTCCGACGACACCCTCGCGTCCGAGATCGAACTCAGCGGGGCGGGACACCACTCGCGCACCACGCTCGGCGCCCTAGGAGCGGACCTCGTCGCCCTCGGCGCCGACCGGGACCTGCGCGACTTCGACCTGCCGCTGGTGATGATGAACGCCTGCGGCTCGGGCCGGATGCGGGCGCCGGGAGCCCCGTCGTTCCCGTACCTCTTCCTCATGAACGGCAACCGCGGCTTCATCGGCACCGAGACCGAGATCCCCGACGACGTCGCCGCCGCGTTCTCCAAGGCGCTGTACGAGCGCTTCCTCATCCGCAGGATCCCGCTGGGCAGGGCACTCCTGGAGTCCCGCCGGCACCTCCTCTACACGCTCCGCAACCCGCTCGGCCTCACGTACGCCGCGTACGCCGACCCCGGCCTCCACGTCCACCCGACTCCCGAGGAGACACCCCGTGCCTCAGCCCACCCCTGACACCACGAAGACGATCAGCGTCCTCGGCCTGGAGGACACCGACCAGGGCCGCGCCGACCGGCTGCCCCTCCGCCGCCTCGAGGAGTGGCGCGCCGCCCGCACGGAGATCCCGGCCGAGGAACTCCGCACCCGCCTCTCCGACTTCGTCACGACGATGCAGGACGTCATCGCCTCCCTGCCGGAGCGCGCGGGCGAGTTCCAGCTGAACGAGGTGACGTTCAGCGCGGAGGTGAGCGCGAAGGGGACGGTGTCCCTGCTCGGCTCGGGCGGCGAACTGTCGGGTCGGGCGGGCATCACGTTCACGTTCACCCGGGGCTGACACATGGGCACGGGGTCTGCCTCATTCACCAGGGCCTGGCGCCTGGTTCGCCGATGTGTGCGGGACAGTTGTGTGCGGGACAGTGACCATAGGCCGGTAGGTGGCGGTGTCCTGGGGTTCGCCGACAGGTCTGCCCTCGGCCTCCACCCAGGCGTGCGCCCCGAACGGTGACGTGCGTACCCCGCTGCACCAGGTGGGCCAGTGGCCGCGCATCCGGCACAGCAGGGCGGTCGCCAGGGAGCGTGGGAGGCAGTAGCGGCCCGCGCACAGCGTGCTGACGGCTGTCACCTCCCGCCGTGCCCGCAGGGCCTCGTCGAAGCGGGCGGGCCGGGCTCCTCGCCGGGCCAGGCCCAGTACGGCACGGATCCGGCGCGGTGGCAGCCGGGCGAGGAGCCGGGCGGCGGCCACGGCGGTGTGGGCGGCGAGCCGGGTGCCGAGCCCGGGACGGGAGCCGTCGGCGTCCAGGATCTGGCTCACGAGTCGGACACCAGCCTCTCTTCCACGAGGTGGGCGACCAGTGCCGTGACGTCGGCGGTGGCGCGCTCGGGGGTGACCGGGCGGGTGGCGGCGAGCCGTTCGGCGGCCTGCTCGGGCGTGGCACCGTCCAGCAGCGCCTTCACGACGAGGGCGCCGGTGCCGTTCAATTGCCAGTAGCGCCCGGCGCGTTCATCGAGCAGGACCATGCCGTCGTCAGTGGCGCAGGCGGTCACATCAGCGCGCAGTCGGTGCACTGTTCATCTCCCTCGTGCCGTCCGGGGTGTGCCGCTGCTCCAGGCCGCGCAGCCACGCCTCCACTCCGAGCGTGGTTTCGAGTTCCGCGGTCCCGCCGATCAGCAGCTGGGGCGAGAGCAGGGCGCGGCGCAGCGCGTCTTCGTCGGCCAGTCCGGCGGCCACCAGGCGGGAGTCCTCGGCCCAGGCCGCGAGAGCGTGACGGTTGCGGCGCAGGCCGTTCTGCCATTCGTATCCGAAGTGGTCCTTGGTGGTGCGGCGCAGGATGGTCTCGGGCACCACGCCGTGCATGGCGGCGGCGAGGAGCGGTTTGTAGGACCAGGGGCTCGCGGCCTCGTGCGGGCGGGCGGCGAGCGCGGCAGCGATCACGGCGTCGTCGCAGAACGGGCTCTGGAACGCCAGTCCGTCGAGCTGCCCGCAGTGGGCCAGGTGGCCGGCGAGCCGACCCCCACGCTGCGCGGCGGCGAGCCAGGCGTGCCGCCCGCGTTCGCGGTGCAGCGGCTCGGTGGCGTCCCGGGCCGCGCCGAGCAGCCGCTCACCGCACAGCTGTACGGTCTGCTCGCTCGCCCAGGGCGGTAGACACGGGCGCAGCCCCCAGCGCAGGTCGTCTCCCGTCGCGGGCGTGCGCAGCGATCCGGCGGCCTCGGTGAGCCAGGCAGCGTACGAGCCCCGGTCGAGCAGCGCCCTTGTGATCGCCCCGAGGGGCCGACGGTGCCGCGCGCGCCACCCGGCCGCGTGGCGCAGGCCGACAGCGGGTGAGCGGCGCAGCAGATCATGCACGTAGGAGGGTTGTGACTGGATGACCTGGTCCCCGCCGAAGCCGGACAACCGCAGCCGGGCCCCGCGCGCCCGCATCTGCTCGGCCAGGTACCGCTGCTCCACCCGCGTACGCACGATCGCGGACGGCTCGTCGCCCAGATCCACGCGCTCGTCCAGCCCGCTGAAGTGGGCGGGCACATCGGCCGCGTCGAACACCAGATGCTCGGTGCGGGGCAGGTGCCCGGCGGCCCGGGTGGCGTAGAGGCGGTCTTCGTTGGTGGGCGCGCCCGCGTCCAGGGTGACGGCGACCAGCCGGGCGCCCGCCCGTGCCGCCAGGAAGCACAGTGAAGTCGAGTCCATGCCGCCGGACAGGTCCGCGCCCAGCACCTCGTCCGGTCGGACCCGTACCGCGACCGCCCGCTCAAGTGCCTTCCGCAGCCCGACCGCGGCCTCGTCCAGGGGCAGCTCGGCCGCCGGCGGCTGCCACCAGCGCCGGGAGCGCGCCTCGCCGCCGGGCGCCAGCTCCAGGGCGGTGCCGGGCAGCACGGCCTGCACGCCGCGCCACAGCGCACCCCAGGCGAGCGGGTGCGGAACGGTGTCACCGGTGAGCCGCAGCGCCAGCTGCGCGGTGTCCAGCTCCGCCGCGGTCAGCCGGGCGAGGACGCGGGCCTGGTCGGCGCAGACCGTGGCGCCGCCGGCCTCGGCCCGGTACACCCTGCGCTGTCCGGAGAAGCTGCCCCGCACGTACGTGTGCCCCGCGACGGACGCGAGGACGTGGAAGCAACCACAGGCATCCGAAAGCACCGGCTCGACATGCGCGATGTCACTGATCCGCCGGGCTCGCGCGGCCAGCTCGGCGGGCGTCAGCGAACACGTCCCGGCGACCGCCAGACGCACGTCACCGACGGCGCAGGCAGTCAGCTCCCCGTCCGGCCAGCAACCGACCAGCCACGGACGACCGGAAGCATGCGGCTCGATACGGAGCACGGCCGGGTCGCCGGCGAGATTCCGCAGCCGATCGAGAAGACCGGGTGAGAGATCCCGGTCCGGAAGGACAACGAACCAGCAGGCCGGCGTGGCGCCCATCGACATCTCCAGGGTGGGGGACGAGTGCAGCGTGGCGGCATGGCACCGGGTGCCGGCCCAGGCCCTCACGGCCAGGACCGGCACCCGCCGGGATCATCAGAGCCAAAGGCCGACCGGGAAGTCGGGCCAGTCCCCGAATTCGCCCTGGGTCAGCTCGGCGTACTGCCCGACCTCAGCCAGCAGCGGCGGCTCGTACACATCCACGGTCTCGAAGCCCTGCGACGTCTCCTGCACAGCGATCACCTCCGGTCACCTGAAGGCGGAACTCCCGCCCCCCGCCAGCAAGTTGACAGACGCGTGTACCCCACAGCCAGCAACGCCGGACTAATCCACCCACGGGAAGGAACCAGCAGGCCGACACCCGGCAACACGCGCCGGGACGTGCACCACCGGCTCACGGAACGAAGACCACGACACAACAACCCACCCGGCGCGCCAGCGGTGGTGCCGGACACCAGCGGCTCAAAACGCCGGCTTGCGCGCGACCGGGCACACAGCCGCCCGAGTGCGCATGCTGCCGCGTCATCGATCAAGAGGTGGAAGCCGAGCACAGCGGCAGAGGGCAACAACAAAGGACCCCACTGAAGATCAGCGGGGCCCTTCGTTTCGCCAGTTCAGGCGACTGCGGAGGATACGAGATTCGAACTTGTGAGGGGTTGCCCCAACACGCTTTCCAACTGTGTTGGTGGGATCTTGGGCGTCGTTCGGGGCCGTTCACCTGGGTTCATCGACGGTTGGCCACTGGCGTGCGGACGGCTCCGAGTCTCGTCTGAACGACCGTGAACGAGGCTGAATGAGACGGAAACTGAGACGGCCCGCGACGCGAAGCGTCACTCGATGATCTCGGACCGTTCTCGAACATGGTCGTCCAGCTTGCCTTCCTCCAGGTCGCTCAGCGCGGCTGCGTATCCGGCCATGACCGCCTCGTGTACGACGTCGTGGAGTTCTATGGGGATCGTGTCGAAGATGCCGGAGCAGACGTTCGCGGCTGCGTCGTACGCGGGTCGGTAGTGCGTGTCACGGATGCCGGCGCCCAAGTGGCTGACGAGACTGCGTAGCTCTTCCTTGTGGTCATCGCTCACGTCGACGTCACTACCCTCGTGCCTTGGTCGAGAACCGCACTCCCGTGGGCCTCGGCCGATGGCAGTCAGCCACAGCGGGAGGTCAGCTAACTGGCATAACGCGTGGGTGCCTTGCTGCACGGCCACCGGCCTCAGCCGCGCTGCCAGGGTCGTTGATCAGCACGAGCCGCGACGGCAGACCCGTGGGTAGAACTCCGGAGCGGCCAGTTCTCAAGGCTCTCAGCTTGGGAAGCTGCGATCTTTTGGTTCGGGTAGGGCTGCTGAGCTGGGCGTTCGGCTGTACCAGTTCAATGATCTCTCAGATTGCAGGACCGGCGAAGAAGGGCGGATCATTTTTGTGCGAAGAGGGTGCGAAGCACTCATGACTGGCTACCATGACGCATCTAGGCTTTGAGCACAGGGGGATGAGGCGTGTCTGCGTCAAAGTACGAAATTGGATTCGATGTAATTTCAGACTTGGCGGCCTCTGATGACGGCTCTAGGGGTCGTAATGAGGCGACCACGCGCATGCATCTCATTGATCGCATTGTTTTTGACGCTTTGCAGTGGCCCAAGGATCAATGTACGCCCGAGGAAAGCCATGGCGGCTTGTACGCTGACTATGTTCTCGGCCTGCCTAAGCGGCAGATGATTTGGGAGGCTAAGAAGGAGGGCGTCTATTTCGAGTTGCCAGTAGAAGCCAAAACGAGAGAAGTGTCGCTACCTTCTCTAGCTCGGAATAATGGAAACCTTGACGCTGCTCTCAAGCAAGTTGGCGGGTACTGCACTAGTCGAGGAGTTCCGGTAGCCGTAGCCAGTAACGGGCACCAACTAGTTGCTTTTATCGGAAGTCGCATCGACGGCGTTCCACCGACTCAAGGGCGCGCAATCATTTTTCGCAGCCTCGCCGAAATGAGGGATGACTTCCAGACGCTCTGGAACTGTCTATCTTACCCTGCGATCGAGCGTAGGCATCTTGAGAGTCGTGTGACTAAGGAGGCATTGGCGCCCCCTCCGGAGAAACTCTCCAGTCGACTTTTGCGCTATCCAGGAGTCAAAAAGAGGAATGAACTCGAACACGAACTTAGGACCCTCGGTGAGATCTTTCTGCAGGATCTTGTAAAAGACGAAGATTTCAAAGATGAGTTCATCGAAAAGTGTTACTGCAGCAGTGGCGCTCTCTCTCAATACGCCCTAATCAGCAAAGAGATTCTCAAAAATCGCTACGCTGCGTCCGGCCAGGGAATGAAAAAGACTGTCACGTCAGCAAGTGACAAAAAGGGGGTTTCGAAGGACCTTCTCAATGCCGTGTTGGCGAAGAGTGTAACGAAGAGGCCCGTAATTCTCCTCGGGGATGTGGGTGTCGGTAAAACAAGCTTTATTAAGAACCTAGTATCGGTCGAGGCGAGTGAAGAACTCAAGCGGGGAATCGTTCTCTACGTGGACTTCGGTAGAGAGCCAGCCTTGCGCACCGACCTGCAAAACTACGTACTGGATTCTTTCGAGCGTCAACTTCGTGACGATCATCAGGTAAACCTCACAAGTGACAGTTTCGTTCGCGGTATTTATCATGGAGACTTGCTAGCCCTGCGAGACGGTATCTACGGGTTCCTGCGCGAGGAGGACCCAGTGGCCTATCGCCTTAAGGAGGTGGAACTCCTAGCAGCGAAGATCGAAAATAAGAGCGGGCATCTCAAAAACGCTATCGAGCATCTTACTTCTGGCGAGCGCAGAACCGTCGTCATCTTTTTGGATAATATCGACCAGAGGCAAGATGACTTCCAGGAAGAAGTGTTCCTTATCGCTCAGAGCATGGCAGAGACCTGGCCAGTCACTTGCTTCGTTACTTTGCGGCCTTCCACTTACAACAAGAGCCGGAGACAGGGCTCTCTTAGCGCGTATCAGAACCGCGTTTTCACCATCTCGCCTCCACGCATCGACTTGGTGGTGCAAAAGCGACTTGAGTTCGCACTAGAACAGTTGCGCGACGGAGGGCTAACTCTTTCAGGGGAGGGCGTATCCGTCGAAAGTCACATGTTGCGCGAGTACATTGAGGTAATCGTCGACTCGATCGAGCGTAATTCCTCTCTTGCCGAGTGCATCGATAACGTTAGTGCTGGCAACGTTCGAGATGCTCTCGACCTGCTGACGATTTTTGTTGGTAGCGGCCATGTGGATACCGGAAAAATTCTTGAAATCAAGATTAGAACAGGGAAGTATTTTATTCCACTGCATGAGTTTCTTCGTGCGGTGATCTATGGCGATAATGAGCACTACTCTCCGGAGAATTCTTTCGTAGCGAACATGTTCGACGTAATCTCGTTGAATAGCTCAGAGCATTTCCTCATGCCTCACATGATTGACTACTGCTTGAGATCATCTCAAAGCCCTAAATCTGAGGCGGGTTATGTTTTGCAGACCGAGGTTTTCTCTTATCTGCAGTCGCTGGGATACCGGGACTTGCAGATCAGTTCTGCCTTTGCTCGCGCAGAACGGGCGAAACTCTGTGACTTCGCGATGGCGGACGAGGAGGCGCCAACTCGGCTCCGAATTACGCAGAGGGGTGCCTACATTCTGAGGAAGCTGGTCACGGAATTCGTCTACGTTGATGCTGTAGTGGTTGATACGCCTATCCTTGATGAGGGATTCAGGGAGATCATCACTGATGTCTGGAATATCGAAGATAGGCTAGATAGGGCGGCTCACTTCGTAGGCTATTTGGATACTAGTTGGGAAGAGGCGCCTCGTCCTGTAGGGGGTTTCGACTGGCCTTCTGTCTCCTCTGCGTTGAGCCGCAGTATTGAGGACGTGCGTAGAAGAATTGATGCCAGGAGGCGGGAAGACTAGAACGACAAGGTCGGCGTAGCGGCTTTGGGGTGGCGCTGCTTTGGCGCGAGTGATCATGGCCCCGTAAGCTTCCGGCGCGTCGGGCAGTCTGTTGACCTGCCCGGTAAAGCACGACGTTGAGGCCATGATCTTCGAGGCTCGCGCCAAAGTGGCTCCGTAAAGCCGTGGAGCCGACCGCCCCAGCCACGACGCATCCCTTCTCTAGCATCAGGCGGCTGATTGCTATGAGCGCGGCACGGGCGCCGGCCGGGCTGGAGCGGGGCGGAGACAGGAGCGCAGGCCCGGCCGGGGGCCGGGCCGCGCGCGGGGAGCGGAGCGAGCCGACTTGAACCCGTAGAGAAAGTTGTAACTCAGTCGGTCTGCACGGTCTGTCCGATCCCGGTAGATGCTTGACAGTGGCTGTGTTCGGCTTCTCTGTGCGCGTCGTTGCAGCGTGTGTGGGAAGGCCGGGATTGGCGCTGGCGGAGTTGTCAGTTGTCGAGCAGCGATACCGGGCTGTCCTGGTGGTGCTGGAGTTGTGGCGGCTTCCGCGGTTAGGTGCGTCTGCAGCCGGCATTTCGAACGGACTTGAGACGGTGTACGGCCTGGTCCTACCCCAAGTAGGGCGCCGGACGGTTTTCCAGGAAGTGGCGAAGCCTCAGACGCTGGGTGTGGTGCATGGGGAGTGCGTCCAGTTCCGAGGGGTCGACGAACCGCGCCTCCGTGGACTCGCCGGAGATGGTCAGCTCGCCTCCGACGATGCGGGCCCGGAAACAGATGTTGAATTGGCGGCGCACCTCGCCGTCGCTGTAGGCGATCACATGCCGGGGGTCCGTGTAGGTTCCGACTAGTCCCGTGATCTCGATGTCGTAGCCCGTTTCCTCCTTGACCTCACGGATTGCGCAGCCGGGGAGGGAGTCGCTCATGTCCATGCCGCCGCCGGGCAGGGCCCACAGGTCGTTGTCCCTGCGGCGTTGGAGCAGGATGTGCCCCTGGCCGTCGGTGACAACCGCCGTGGCTGCCACGACGAGGCTGTTCGGTTCCGGGGCCTCGGGGTCGTCGTAGTACTCGGTCCGGGCCACTAGGTCCTCTCCACTGGCCGGGCGGTCCCCCACACGGCGTCGAAGCTGGCGGCGTACGTGTCGAACATGCCGCCGTCGTCGCTTCTGCGCAGATGCCACACCGGGGCGGCATAGGCGTTCACGCCGAACAGGTGGGCGTTGACGAGCGCCTGATCATCCGCACGGTAAAGGCTGTTGTAGAGGGTCGTCCCATGCGTGCGTACCTCCACACCGGCTACCCCGATCAACGGCTGACAGTGCATGACTGCCAGTCGGCATCGCGATTCGATGCCGTGGCCGAACTTCTCTTCTCGGCCCCGCTGTTGGATGTTCGGGGAGTTTGCGTCTCCTAATGCGATGCGGATGGTGCAGCCGGCTTCTGCCCGCTCCCGCAGCAGCTCATTGAGCCGGGGGTACGCCTCGTGCAGGAACACCGCCGCGTACACCAGGACGTCAATGCGCTCACGTGCCGAGGCGAGAAGATCGATGAATGCGGACACCGGCACGTCCGCCCGGTGTCCGTACAAGGCGACCAGTTCAGGACTCACCGCCCGCGCTGCCTTCGCCTGCCGCAGCGCCGGCCACAGGGCATAGACGTCCTCCCTCAAGGCTTCGGCGGCCTTGTGGGCGGTGCGGCGCCGGGGTACGCGTCCCAGATTCACCCACCGCTCCACGGACTTGGGGTCCACCTCTGCCTTCTCTGCCAGGGACTCGCAGGTCCAATCCCCGGCCGCCATGACGGCCCGCAGCCTCTCATTCGGCATCTCGAGATCCCCCGCGGTACGTCGGGACGCTTCCAAGGACGTTCTACCGCCTGAGGGACGTCCCGAAGTGGCTTTTGGGAGAGGTTCCTCCGTCCCAGGCATCCGCACAACGATCGGGAGAGGAAATCCTCGGTGGTCGCTGATGCGGTTCCGGGGAATGGCTACATCCTGAGAGCGCAGATCGACATGGCAGAGACTGTGACCCCGGCGGCGATCCTGACACTCCTGTCCACGCCGCCGCCCCGCGCAAGCGTCGAGGGCTGGCTGGCCTCCGCCCACCCGTCGCCGGATACGGCACGCAGCGAGTGGGGCAGCGCCGCGAGGCTTGCGCTGATCCCGCTGGGGAGCCTCTTTGAGGCGGTCCGTCTTCCTGAGCAGATCGTGCACTGTGCTGCTGGAAGCGATGAGTCGTCTGTCCTGAGTGAACGGCTCGCTCAGCACCTCGGTGGTGGCCCGGTCATCCACGCCCCGGCATTCCGGCGCTACTACGCCCTCGTGCCGCCCGGTACCGCACAGGCCTGGCTCGCGCCGGTCGCGGAGTGCCTGGGGGAGGGCACCTACCTGGGCGTGCCGCGTGCCGATCGCACTGAGCGGGACGAGCGGAGGCAAACCTCGTACTGGATGGTCCCCATGGTCCGTCCCGGTCGCCTGTGCAGGCCCGGCGACGTGCTGGCGCTGGTGATGCAGGGCGACTCGGCGACGGACGAGGACGAGTCGTGACCGCGCCCGCGACCGAGGCTCTGCCGTTGGACCTCGAAGTGATGCGCGCCTGCGCGGAGCGCGTGCTGGCGGCGGATGCCGAGGCGCTCTCCCTCGGGGAATCGGAGACGCTCACGCTCCAGCTACGCGGACACCTGATGCTCGTCATCACCGAGATCGAGACGGAAGAGCCAGCCCCCTCCGAGGGCGACGCGCCGGGGATCTGTGCCTTCTTCTGTATCGGGGAGGGGCGCTTGCGGCTGCGGGCGGAAGCCGGCCCCACCCCTTCCGCCCGGATCGCCCACGCGCAAGTCCTCGCCCGCTCGGTCATCGCCCTGTGCGATCACTACGAGAACGGGGACCATCAGTGCCCGAGCGGTCCCGAGCGGGCCGCGTACCTGCGCATGCTGCTGCACTGCCCCGAGTGCCCGGCCTGCCGGACCGTGAACGATGACGGTGAGGCCATCGGCACCTGCGAGACCGCCGACCGGCTGTACGCGGAGTACCGGCAGGCACGGCGTGGGCACGTTCCCGTTCCCGCGTCGGAAACGGTCACCGGGGGGCGGAGGCCTGACCGAGACGGAATGTGAGACGGACAACGTCGAAGGGCCCCACCGCGAACGGTGGGGCCCTTCGACATCGTGCCCGGTGAGGCACTGGCGGAGGATACGAGATTCGAACTCGTGAGGGGTTGCCCCCAACACGCTTTCCAAGCGTGCGCCCTAGGCCTCTAGGCGAATCCTCCGCCGGAAACATTACATGACCGAGAGGAGTGCTCGCGAACTCGTTCCCTGCCCCGGACATCAGGTAGCCTTGGCGCAGCCCCTCACGCGGCGCTATCTGACTGAACTCCCCCAGGGCCGGAAGGCAGCAAGGGTAGGTTGGCTCTGGCGGGTGCGTGGGGGGCGTCTGCGTTCCCGGGCGGGGCCCGATGTCAGTGGGCGCCTATAACCTCGTATGCGTGTCGTCTCTCGCTCTGTACCGCCGCTACCGCCCGGAGACCTTCGCCGAGGTCATCGGGCAGGAGCATGTCACCGCCCCGCTGCAGCAGGCGCTGCGGAACAACCGGGTCAACCACGCGTACCTGTTCAGCGGGCCGCGCGGCTGTGGCAAGACGACCAGTGCGCGGATCCTGGCCCGGTGCCTGAACTGCGAGCAGGGCCCGACGCCGACCCCGTGCGGCGAGTGCCAGTCGTGTCAGGACCTCGCGCGCAACGGCCCCGGTTCCATCGACGTCATCGAGATCGACGCCGCTTCCCACGGCGGTGTGGACGACGCCCGTGACCTGCGCGAAAAGGCCTTCTTCGGCCCCGCCCGCAGCCGGTACAAGATCTACATCATCGACGAGGCCCACATGGTCACGTCGGCCGGTTTCAACGCGCTGCTGAAGGTCGTCGAGGAGCCCCCGGAGCATCTCAAGTTCATCTTCGCGACCACCGAGCCCGAGAAGGTCATCGGGACGATCCGGTCGCGGACCCATCACTACCCGTTCCGGCTCGTCCCGCCCGGGACCCTGCGGGACTACCTCGCCGAGGTGTGCCAGAAGGAGGCCATCCCGGTCGAGGACGGCGTCCTGCCGCTCGTCGTGCGGGCCGGCGGCGGATCCGTGCGTGACTCGATGTCCGTCATGGACCAGCTGCTCGCCGGCGCCGCGACGGACGGTGTGACCTATGCCATGGCCACCGCCCTGCTCGGGTACACGGACGGCTCGCTTCTCGACTCCGTCGTCGAGGCCTTCGCCACCGGCGACGGGGCCGCGGCCTTCGAGGTGGTCGACCGCGTGATCGAGGGCGGGAACGACCCCCGCCGTTTCGTCGCCGACCTGCTGGAGCGGCTCCGCGACCTGGTGATCCTCGCCGCCGTCCCGGACGCCGCGGAGAAGGGGCTCATCGACGCCCCCGCCGATGTCATCGAGCGCATGCAGGCCCAGGCAGGCACCTTCGGCCCGGCCGAGCTGAGCCGCGCCGCCGACCTCGTCAACGAGGGACTGACCGAGATGCGCGGCGCCAACTCGCCCCGTCTCCAGCTGGAACTGATCTGCGCCCGCGTCCTGCTCCCCGCCGCCTACGGTGACGAGCGGTCCGTCATGGCCCGCCTGGACCGGATCGAGCGCGGCGTGAACTTCTCCGCCGGTCCCGCGGCCGGCATGCCCGCCATGGGGTACGTCCCCGGGCCGGAGGGTCACCACCAGGCGCACGGGGGAGCGGCCCCGGCGGCCCCGGCCTCGGTCCCGCCCGGTGGCGGCCCCGCCGCGGCCCGAGCGGCGGTCCGTGCGTCCGGAGCACCCGGCGGCGGGAGTGGAGGGAGCGGAGGGAGCAGCGGGAGCAGCGGTGGCATGGGCGGCCCCGGTGGGCACGGTGGTCCCGGCGCCCCCGGTGGTCTCGGCGCCCCCGGTGGTCCCGGTGGCAGCGGTGCCGGTACGGCGGCTGCCGCGGGCCCGAGCGCGGCGACGCCCCAGGCGCCGGGCACGCCGCCAGGGCAGGTCCCTGGTGCGTCGGGAGCACCCGCCCCGGACGCCCCTGCCGCCTCCGACCCCGGCACCGGCACACGCGCCGGCGCACCCGCCCAGCCCAGCGGCCCCGCCCAGCCGGCCCAGACACCGGCCCCGTCCGCCCCGGCCCCGTCCGCCCCTGCCCCCGGCGCCTGGCCCACCGCCGCCTCCGCGGGCAGCGGCGGCCGTCGACCCGGCGGCTGGCCCACGGCCGCCCCGGGGGCCCCCGCCGCGAACGCACCCGCTCAGGGCACCCCGGCGCCGAGTGCTCCCGCACCCAGCGCCGCCCCCACCGCTCCCGCGGCCTCCTCGGCTGCCCCGCCGTCGGCTCCCGCCCAAGCCGCCCCTGCCGCGGCCCCCACCGGCGGCCTCGACCCCCGCATGCTCTGGCCGAACATCCTGGAAGCGGTCAAGAACCGCCGCCGCTTCACCTGGATCCTGCTCAGCCAGAACGCCCAGGTGGCCGGCTTCGACGGCACGACCCTCCAGCTCGGCTTCGTCAACGCGGGCGCGCGGGACAACTTCCTGAGCAGCGGCAGCGAGGACGTGCTGCGGCAGGCGCTGGGCGAGCAGTTCAACGTCCAGTGGAAGATCGAGGCGATCGTCGACCCCTCCGGCGGCTCCGCGCCCCCGGCCCCGGGCGGCCCCTCCGGCTTCGGCGGCGGCGCCCCCGGCGGCTACAACGGCGGCGGTGGCGGCGGATACAACGCCGGCGGTGGCGGCGGATACAACGCCGGCGGTGGCGGTGCCCCAGGCGGCTACAACGCGAGCGGCGGCGGTACGGCAACCGCCCAGCGCCCCGCCCCGCCCCAGGCGGCCGCCCCCTCCGCCCCCGCCCAGCAGTCGAGCAGACCCGCGCCCGCCCCCGCCCCGTCCGCCCCCGTCCCCCAGCCCTCCGCCCCGGAGCCCCGCCATGTCTCCGTGGAGGAGGACATCCCCGAGGACGACGACCCGGACCTCGACGAGTCGGCCCTCTCCGGCCAGGAACTCATCGTCCGGGAGCTGGGAGCGACGGTGGTGGAGGAGTTCTCCAACGAGTAGCCCAGCCAGGGCCTCAAGCCCGACTCCCCGGCCAAGCCCCGCCTTGGAGGAACCTCCAGCTCAAGATCCCCGCCCCCTTCGGCAGCCCGCACAAGGGAAACCCGCCGCCTCCGGTTAGGCTGACCCCCGTGAAGGTCCTCGTCATCGGCAGCGGCGCCCGCGAACACGCCCTGTGCCACTCCCTGTCCCACGACCCCGACGTCACCGCGCTGCACTGCGCCCCCGGCAACGCCGGCATCGCCGAGGTGGCCGAGCTGCACCAGGTCGACGCCCTGGACGGCGAGGCTGTCACCGCGCTCGCCACGCAGCTCGGCGCGGAACTCGTGGTGGTCGGCCCGGAGGCCCCGCTGGTCGCCGGTGTCGCCGACGCCGTCCGAGAGGCGGGCATCCCGGTCTTCGGCCCGTCCGGCCAGGCCGCGCAGCTGGAGGGCTCCAAGGCCTTCGCGAAGGACGTCATGGCGGCGGCCGAGGTGCCCACGGCACGCTCGTACGTCTGCACGACCGCGGAAGAGGTCGACGCGGCCCTCGACGCGTTCGGCGCCCCGTACGTCGTCAAGGACGACGGGCTCGCCGCGGGCAAGGGCGTCGTCGTCACCGACGACCTGGAGGCCGCCCGGGCGCACGCCGCCGCCTGCGAGCGCGTGGTCATCGAGGAGTTCCTGGACGGCCCCGAGGTCTCCCTCTTCGCCGTCACCGACGGCGAGACGGTCGTGCCGCTCCAGCCCGCCCAGGACTTCAAGCGCGCCCTGGACGGCGACGAGGGCCCGAACACCGGCGGCATGGGCGCCTACTCCCCGCTGCCGTGGGCCGACCCCAAGCTGGTCGACGAGGTGCTGCAGACCGTCCTGCAGCCCACCGTGGACGAGATGCAGCGCCGCGGGACGCCGTTCTCCGGCCTGCTCTACGCCGGTCTCGCGATCACCTCGCGCGGCGTGCGCGTGATCGAGTTCAACGCCCGCTTCGGCGACCCGGAGACGCAGGTCGTCCTGGCCCGGCTGAAGACGCCGCTGGCCGGCCTCCTGATGGCCGCGGCCACCGGCAACCTCGCCCACCTGGAGCCGCTGCGCTGGAGCGACGACGCGGCCGTGACCGTGGTCGTCGCCTCGCACAACTACCCGGGCACCCCGCGCACCGGCGACCCCATCACCGGTCTCGACGAGGTCGCCGCCCAGGACGCCCCGCACGCGTACGTGCTGCACGCCGGCACCAAGCGGGACGGTGACGCGATCGTCAGCGCGGGCGGCCGCGTCCTGTCCGTCACGGCCACCGGCAAGGACCTCACCGAGGCCCGCGACCGCGCCTACACCGCCGTCGGCCGCATCCGCCTCGACGGCTCGCAGCACCGCACGGACATCGCCGCGAAGGCGGCGGCCGGCGCGTAACCGACACCACGCGGGACAGGGAAACCAAGGGAAACCAAGGGAGACCAAGGGAAGCCAGGGGAAACCACCCCGCCGCCGATGAACCGCACAGGCCCCGGATCCGTCTCAGGATCCGGGGCCTGAATTATTCGGTAGGCGGGGGCCTGATCCTCGCTGTCCGTCATCCACCTCTCCCCAAAGCCATTCCATCGAGTGACCGATGCCCTATCCGGCTGACGGGGGCCGAGGCCCCAACTAGGGTGCCGCGCAAGCGTTCCGGCACTTGGCCCACCGGCATTGCGATGTCGGTGACGGGTGCCACAGTGGGGGAGTGAGCAAGGAAAGCGTCAGGTCATCGGGGAGGGGGTGAGGTCGGTCGTGACCGGAATGGGTGTGGAGGCAGGCGCGCAGGCCGCGCGGTACCGGGCGCTCGTCGTGCTGCGCATCCGCAGCCGCGCGCTGGCCGTCGCCCTGCTGCCCGCCGCCGTCGCCGTGATCCTGCTCGCGGGCCCCGCCACCGGCCGTCTCACGGGCCCCGGCTGGGACGCCGCCCGCTGGGCCCTGACCCCGGTCGCGGTCCTCGTGCTGCTCGCCGCAGCCGGTGTCGCCCTGGTCGTCGCCCGGGCCCGCCCCGCCATCAGCCCGACCGTCCCGATCGCCGAGGAGGCGGCCCCCGACCTGTACCGGATGGTGCGCGACCTCGCCGACCGTCTCGACGTCCCCGCGCCCTCCGCGATAGCGCTCACCCCGGACTGCGACAGCTGGCTGGAGGACCGTACGCACCGGGCCCACGGCCCGCCCCCGGCCGAGGAGCACGACGACATAGCGGGCGCCGGGAAGCACACGCACCGCCGGCATCCCGTCGCGCCGGTCCTCGTCATCGGCTCGCCCTTCCTGTGGTGGATGCGGGTCGGCGAGCTGCGGGCGGTCCTCGCGCCGGTCGTCGCCGGTACGGGCCCCTCCGCCCACCCGGACATAGCCGCCGCCCGGCGCTTCGTCCGGGGGCTGGACGCCGCGGTGGCCGTGGCCTCGGGGCCGCGCCGCGATCCGCTGTCCCGGGCGGTGCTCGCCGGTGTCGGCTGGGTGGCCAGGCTTCTGCTGCGCAGTTGCCGTGGGCACGCCGCCGAAATGGAGCGGGGCGTGGCGGCCGCAGCCGCGGAGCGTGCACAGGCTGTGGATTACGGCCTGCGGATCGTCGCCCAGGAGCAGGTGGGGCTGGCGTACGCCGGCTGGGACCGGCTGCTGACCAGGGTCGCCCTGCCCGCGTGGCGGATGGGCCGCTGGCCGTCCCGGCTGGACGCCGGTGTCGTGGCGGCGCTCACGGAGCTGTCCCGGCGTGACCGCCTGGCCGAGGGTTTCGCGTCCCGGCTGGGGGAGAGGCCGGCCTGTGACCTGCTGGAGGAGCCCGGCGCGATCGACGAGGCCGCCTCCCTGCTCGCCGCCCGGCTCTTCCACGGCGGCCCCGCCGGGCCCGGGCCCGACTGGTCGCCGGTGGCCTGGAGCGAGTATCCGGAGGAGGTCGTGGACCGCAAGTGGCGCATCGACGCGGCCCGCCTCCACCGCGTCCTGGACGCGATGGGCGTCCGCCCCGCCACCGGCCCCACGGCCCCGGCCACCGGCGCCCCGACCCTGTCCCGCGTCCTGGACCACCTGACGGACACCGCTCCCGACAGCCCCGCGGCACCAGACGAAGGCACCACGCCGAGAGCCGACACCACCACCAGAGCTGACAGCGCCACGGCAACCGGAACCGGCACCGGCCCCACAACCGGAACCGGCACCGGCCCCACCCACACCCCAGCCGACCGCGACCGCGATCGCGACCACCTCGGCGACGACGAAAACAACGACGAAGACGAAGACCTCTCCGGCACAACGACCCGCAGCGCCGCCCTCGCCGCCCGCCTCAGCGCCGAACTGTCCCGCGAGGAGACCGCCGCACCCCGCCCGCCCGCCACGGCCGCCGACGCCACGCCTGCCGACCCCGCCGCCCTCTGGGACGACCGCACGCTCCCCCTCTTCCCCCTCCAGCCCCCGCGCACGACCCGTGACCTGCTCGCCGACCACCTCACGGCGATGGTCTGCTGCGCCGCGATGGACACCGCCGGCGCGACGCCCGGCCTGGACTGGCTGGACGGCCCGACCCTGCTCCTCGACGGCGTCCGTACGCCGGATCTCGCGCCGAAGGTCCTCGCCCTGATCGAGGACGGCGACGCCACCCCGCTCCGGGCCTGGCTGGCCGACCTGGGGATACGCCCGGAGAAGCCGGTCCGGCTCGCCTGACCCCGGCCGGACCCAGGCCGAACCCCGGCACCCATCCACCGGAGCACTGCCTTCCGCTTCTGGCCAATTCGAAACGAACAGTGACGAAGTGCGCGCGTTATGTGATGTGCTTGGACCGTTCGCGTGCATGGCAAAGGCGCGCGACATACGACAAACGCACACGACCACACAAGACACCACACGCCACATCAGCAGGCACCACCAATCAGCAGGCACCACCACGGGGGCGAAGGGGAGGGGAAGCGACCATGGGTCCGGAGCAGATCCGCCGCTGGGAGTCGGGAGCGCTGGCGCACGCCGTGACGGATCCCTTCGGGCTGGGCCCCGTGCCATGGCTGCGCGGCAATGTGACGTACTTCGACGACACGGGCCGGATCGTCCCCTGGTACGCGGACCAGGACGAGCCCCAAGAGCCCCACCGGCCCCAATCACCCCACGCCCCCAAAATGAGCAACCGCTCCGGCGGCCCCCGGGCCGCGGACGACGTCCACCGCCAGATCAAGGGCTTCACCTCCACCGGCGCGGTCGCCCCGGGCGAGGCCATCGACTTCCACATCACGGTCGACCCGCCCCAGGAGTTCGCCGTCGACATCTACCGGATCGGCCACTACGGCGGTGACGGCGCCGCCAAGATCACCACCAGCCCGCGCCTGTCCGGCATCGTGCAGCCCCCGCCGCTCACCGCGGACCGCACGGTCTCCTGCCACCACTGGTGGCTCTCCTGGCGCCTCCAGGTCCCGTCGTACTGGAACATCGGCGCGTACGTCGCCGTGCTCACCACCGCCGACGGCTACCGCTCCCACGTGCCGTTCACCGTCCGCCACGACCAGCCGGCCGACCTGCTCCTCGTCCTGCCCGACATCACCTGGCAGGCGTACAACCTCTACCCGGAGGACGGCCGCACGGGCGCCAGCCTCTACCACGCCTGGGACGAGAAGGGCCGGCTCCTCGGCGAGGCCGACGCCGCCACGACGGTCTCCTTCGACCGGCCGTACGCGGGCGCCGGCCTCCCTCTGCACGTCGGCCACGCCTACGACTTCATCCGCTGGGCCGAGCGCTACGGCTACGACGTCGCCTACGCCGACGCCAGTGACCTGCACGCGGGCCGCGTCGACCCCGCCCGCTACCGGGGTCTGGTCTTCCCGGGCCACGACGAGTACTGGTCGGCCGACATGCGCCGGACGGTGGAGGCCGCCCGCGACGCCGGCACCTCGCTGGTCTTCCTCTCCGCCAACTCGATGTACTGGCAGGTGGAGCTGGGTCCCTCCCCGTCCGGCGTCCCCCACCGGCTGCTGACCTGCCGCAAGCGCAAGGGCCCGGGCAAACCGGTGCTGTGGCGGGAGATCGACCGGGCGGAGCAGCAGCTGCTCGGCATCCAGTACGCGGGGCACGTCCCCGAGCCGCACCCGCTGATCGTGCGCAACGCCGGGCACTGGCTCTGGGAGGCGACCGGGGCGCACGAGGGCGACGAGATCGAGGGCCTGGTCGCGGGCGAGGCCGACCGCTACTTCCCGCGCACCCCGCTGCCCGAGCACGAGGAGCGCGTGCTGCTCGCCCACTCCCCGTACGCCGACAAGGAGGGCGTCCTCCGCCACCAGGAGACCTCCCTGTACCGCGCCCCCTCCGGCGCCTGGGTCTTCGCATCCGGGACGTTCGCCTGGTCCCCGGCCCTGGACCGCCCCGGCCATGTCGACGAGCGCGTCCAGCGCGCCACCGCCAACCTCCTGGACCGCATCTGCAAACGCGACTGACCCGCTGTCCGTGATCAAGCTCGCATACGGGAGAATCGAGCCACTCGTACAGAACCACGGGGAGGAACCGTGTCCGGATTCGTCGAAAAGCCCGAGCCGCTCCAGGTTCCGGGCCTGGTGCACCTGCACACCGGCAAGGTGCGCGAGCTGTACCAGAACGAGGCGGGCGACCTCGTGATGGTCGCCAGCGACCGCATCTCCGCGTTCGACTGGGTGCTGCCGACGGAGATCCCGGACAAGGGCCGGATCCTCACGCAGCTCTCCCTGTGGTGGTTCGACCAGCTCGCCGACCTGGTCCCCAACCACGTCCTGAGCACGGAACTCCCCGCGGGCGCGCCCGAGGACTGGCGGGGCCGCACGCTCATCTGCAAGTCGCTGCAGATGGTCCCCGTGGAGTGCGTGGCCCGCGGCTACCTGACCGGCTCGGGCCTGGTCGAGTACAACGAATCCCGCACGGTCTGCGGCCTCGCCCTCCCCGAGGGCCTGGTCGACGGCAGCGAACTGCCCGCCCCGATCTTCACCCCGGCCACCAAGGCCGCCGTCGGCGAGCACGACGAGAACGTCTCCTACGAGGAGGTCGCCCGCCAGGTCGGCGCGGACACCGCGGCCCGGCTGCGCCAGGCGACCCTCGCCGTCTACTCCCGGGGCCGGGACATCGCCCGGGAGCGGGGCATCATCCTCGCGGACACCAAGTTCGAGTTCGGCTTCGACGGCGACACCCTGGTCCTCGCCGACGAGGTCCTCACCGCGGACTCCTCCCGCTTCTGGCCGGCCGACCAGTGGCAGCCGGGCCGGGCGCAGCCGTCGTACGACAAGCAGTTCGTGCGCGACTGGCTGACCTCGGCGGAGTCCGGCTGGGACAGGAAGAGCGAGCAGCCGCCGCCCCAGCTGCCGCAGCAGGTCGTCGACGCCACCCGCGCCAAGTACGTGGAGGCCTACGAGCGTCTGACCGGCACGAGTTGGTCGTAGCTGTCGTAGCTGGTCGCAGGAGAAGCAGGACACGGAAAAGCCCCCCGGCCGGAACCGGGGGGCTTCTCGCTGGAGCGAACGACGAGGTTCGAACTCGCGACCTCAACCTTGGCAAGGTTGCGCTCTACCAACTGAGCTACGTTCGCATGCGCCGCGTAGGCCCGTGGCGCGGGAACCACTATACCCAACCTCGCTCCCGTGCGAGGCGCACCGCGGCATGCCGGTTCTCCGCCCCGAGCTTCGACACGGCCGACGACAGATAGTTCCGCACGGTCCCCTGCGACAGCGCGGCCCGTTCCGCGATCTCCGCGACGGGTGCTCCGTCGGCGGCGAGTTCCAGCACCTCGGCCTCCCGGGCGGTCAGCGGCGAGTCCCCGGCGGCGATCGCGTCGGCGGCCAACTCCGGGTCGACGTACCGGTTCCCGGCGTGCACGGCGCGGATGATCTCCGCGAGCCGCTGCGCACTCACGGTCTTCGGCACGAACCCGCGCACCCCGGCCTCCAGCGCCCGCTTCAGGTGCCCGGGCCGGCCGTGGCTGGTGACGATGAGCACCTTGCAGCCGGGCAGTTCGGTCCGCAGGGATGTGGCGACGTTCACACCGTCGGCGCCGGGCATCTGGAGGTCCAGCACGGCGACGTCGGGTTTGTGGGCCCGGGCCATCGCCAGCGCCTCCGGCCCGGTGGCCGCCTCGGCGACGACCACGAGGTCGTCCTCCAGCGACAGCAGCGCGGCGAGCGCCCCCCGGATCAGGTGCTCGTCGTCGGCGAGCAGCAGCCGCACGGGCTCCACGGCCGTCACGCGGTGACCTCCCCCGCGGAAACCACGGCGGTGGCCGGCACGGCGACCGGCGGCAGCGGAATCTCCGCCGTCAGCCGGAACAGGCCCTTCCCGGCGGGCCCGGCCTCCAGCGTCCCGTCGATCTCCGCCAGCCGCTCCCGCAACCCGGCGAGCCCGGAGCCGGACGAGCCGCCGGACGAGCCGGACGAGCCGGATGAGTCCGCCGAGCCAGATGAGTCAGACGAGCCGGACGACCCGGCCTCGGCGACCCCGTCGTTCTCCACCGTCAACACCACGCGCCCCTCCAGCACCTCAAGCCGCACCACACACCGTTGCGCGTCCCCATGCCGCAGGACGTTCGTCGCGGCCTCCCGCACCACCCATCCCAGGGCGGACTGCACCCCGGCCGGAAGTCCCGCCGGCGTCCGCCCGCTCACCGCGCACGCGATCCCGGCGGCCGCCAGCACCCCTTGCGCACCGGCCAGTTCCGACGCCAGGTCGGCCTCCCGATAGCCGCGCACGACCTCGCGCACCTCCCGCTGCGACTCCTGCGCGAGCCGCTGCACCTCGACCATCTGCGCCACGGCCTCCGGCCGCCCCCGCTGGGCGAGCTGCACGGCCAGCTCGCTCTTGAGCGCGATCACGGCGAGGTTCCGCCCCATGACGTCGTGCAGATCCCGCCCGAACCGCAGCCGCTCCTCGGCGACGGCGAGCCGGGCGCGGTTCTCGCGGGCCTCGTCGATCTCGTAGACGGCGTTGAGCAGCCACACGGAGAAGACGGCCGCGAAGGCGAGGAACACGCCCCCGGACAGCACCATCACCCCCGTGAGAATCGCGGCGAGCGCGGGGGCGCCCAGCGCGAGCAGCACGAGGCAGGTGCCCGTCGCGAACGCGCCCGCGATCCCGAACGCCCACCGCCGGCGGACGCCGAGCGCGATGATGCCGGGACCGAAGATCAGGACGACTCCGAAGACCGCGGCCGCGGCGGTGCCGACGCTCTCGTGGTCCGGGCCGCGCTGGGCGATGCCGATCGTGGTGACGGCCACGGCGGTGGTGACGGCGGCCAGGGTCCACAGCAGCCGCACGGGCTGGGGCCGCCGGCCACGCGTCCAGTCCAGCGCCCGCGAGACGGTGGCGAAGCAGACGACGGCGTGCACGCCCACCAGCAGCAGCACGAGGCCGCCCAGCCGCAGTCCCAGCGGGGTCAGCGCCGTGACACACACGAAGAAGAACTCGATGACCGCGAAGGAGTGGAACGACCACCGCGTGTACGTCTCGACCTTCTCCGGCGTGCTCTTCCGCCGCCACCACCTGCCCGGCCCGCGCATCAGCCCGTCACTCCCCCTTCGGTCAGCGCCGCGGTTCCCAGCGGAACCACCGCCGTACAGCAAACACGGCGAGCACGGTCCAGGCCACCGCCGTCGCGACGGCGCCCAGCGCCTCGGCGCCCGAGAGGTCGCCGGTCCAGCCGCCGCGCACGAGGGTGACGACGGGCGTCAGCGGCAGCAGTTCGCAGACGGAGGCCACCTTGTCCGGCAGCAGGTCCATCGGGACGAACATGCCGGAGCCCGCCATCGAGACGAGCAGCAACGGCATGGGCGTGACCTGGGCGCTCTCGCCGGTCCGGGTGAAGCTCGCGGTGGCCGCGGCGAGGGCGGCGCACAGCACGAGCCCCAGCAGCAGTCCGAGCACGGCCAGATGCGGCGCGGACGGCGCGGAGAGGTCCAGCAGCACCGAGCAGCCCACCGCCAGCAGCAGGCACTGCGCGAGCCCGGTGAGGACGGCCGGCAGCGCCGAGCCGGCGAGGATCTCGACGTCCCGCAGCTCGCCGGTGCGCAGCCGCTTGAGGACGAGTTCCTCACGGCGTACGACGAACGAGCCGACGAGCACCGAGTAGACGGCGAACAGCAGGGAGAAGCCGACCGCGGCGGGCAGCACCAGGGTCCCGGTGTTCAGCCCCGCTTCGGCGAGGTCCATCTCCTGGGCCGCGGAGCGCACGCTCACCGGCAGAACCAGCGGCACGAACAGCGCGGCGACGAGCGCGCCCCGGGTCCGCCCGAGCAGGGTCAGTTCGGCCCGGGCGAGGGCCGTCATCCGGCTCAGCGGCGTGGTGGGCGCCGCTCCTTGCACGACGGTGCTCATGCCGCGTACTCCTTCGTCGTCGTCCCCGTGGCCCCGCCCGCGGAGGCATCTCTGGCGATCCCGAGGAACGCCTCCTCCAGGGAGGCCGACCGCATGTCCAGGCGGCTCAGCTCGACGCGGGCCCACTCGGCCCACCTCAGCAGCCCGGTGGCGGACCGCTGGAGGTCGTGGGTGCGGAGCCGGATGATCCGGCCGTCGGTCTCGTGCCCGGCCACGCCCAGCTCGCGGAGCGGCGGGAGATCGCCGACGAAGTAGCCCTCGGGCAGTTCGAAGGAGATCCGCGACGGCTGGGTCGCGGTCACCTCGGCCGGTGTCCCGGTGACGGCGATCCGTCCCTCGTGCATGATCGCCAGCCGGTCGGCGAGGTTCTCGGCCTCCTCCAGGTAGTGCGTGGTCAGCAGCACCGTCGTACCGCGGTCGCGCAGGGCGCCGACCAACTCCCAGGTGTCCCTGCGGCCTTCGGCGTCCAGGCCGGTGCTCGGCTCGTCCAGGAAGAGCACCTCGGGGTCGCCGAGCAGGGCGAGCGCCAGGTCCAGCCGGCGCCGCTGGCCGCCGGACAGCTGCTTGACCCGGATGCCGGCCTTCGACTCCAGCCCGACCAGCGCCAGGACCTCCGCCGGCGGCCGCGCCCCGCTGACGCACCCCGCCCACATCCGCGCGGTCTCCGCGACGGTCAGCTCGGACGGGAAGCCCCCTTCCTGGAGCATCACGCCGGTGCGGGGGCGTACGAGGGCCCGCTCCGTGTAGGGGTCGTGCCCGAGGACCCGTACCCGTCCGCCGGCCGGCGGCGCGAGTCCCTCCAGCAGTTCGACCGTCGACGTCTTGCCCGCGCCATTGGTGCCGAGCAGGGCGAAGATCTCCCCGCGCCGTACGGAAAAGCTGATTCCGCTTACTGCCTCGAACCCGCCCCCGTACACACGCCGCAGGTCAGTGACCTCAATCACGTGTTCGTGTCCGTTGGTTTCCATGCCTCAAGCGTCCCGTCGCCTCAGGTCAGGGAGCAGTGCGTGCTGTCATCACTCGGCATGACAAATGTCAGGCGGGCCCTTCGGGAACATGAAAAGACCCCGGTCCTGAAGGACCGGGGTCTCATTTCCCGAGCGGACGACGAGGCTCGAACTCGCGACCTCAACCTTGGCAAGGTTGCGCTCTACCAACTGAGCTACGTCCGCATTGCCCCCGATCAGCTTTCACTGACCGGTGCGAGCACCAGCTTACCTGATCCACAAGAGTGGTTGGTACGGCGGTGCAGAGCGGGTGACAGGAATCGCACACTGCGCCTTCCCCCTGGAAGGGGGATGTTCTACTACTGAACTACACCCGCATGTTCCGTGAGCTGGGCCTTTCGGCCGCGCCCCTCGGCGTGCTCCAGACTCTAGCTGATCAGCGGGGGTGCTGCGCAAGTCGGTTGCCGCGAGGGGCCGGTGACCGGTCGTCGGCGCGGCCCGGGGAGGCCGTCACTGCGCGGCGCTGAACGCCTCGTAGACCCTCTTGGGGATGCGCCCGCGCGCGGGGACCTCCATCTTGTTGGCCTGGGCCCAGGCGCGCACGGCCGAGGGGTCGGGGGCGACCTCCGTCTGCCGGTACGCCCTGCCCGAGCGGGACCGCTTGCGGCCGGCCTCCACGTAGGGCGCGAGCGCCTTCCGCAGTTCTCCGGCGTTGACTTCGCTCAGGTCGATCTCGTACGACTTGCCGTCCAGTCCGAAGGCGATCGTTTCCGTCGCTTCCGAGCCGTCGATGTCGTCAAAGAGAGTGACCACGACCTTCTGCGCCACGAATATCGGTCCCTTCCTGTGGCACTTGCCAATTTATTTGTACAGTGCCCGACAATGCATTGCGAAGCCCGACTAAATACTTTCGCGCGCCTGAACGCAATAGGTTTCGGGTGTCGATCGGGAATCTTTCCCGGAAATTTTCGTGTGTGTGCTTGTCGATGCCGGATCGTGATGACGGTCACGTAGCTTCCTACAAGTCGACGCGCGTAGAAATTTTGTGCGGGTAGTCTGAAGGAACCTGCTCAGCACCACACACCGGGAGTGCCAGTGGCACGCGTCGTAGTCGACGTCATGCTCAAGCCGGAGATCCTCGACCCCCAGGGCCAGGCGGTGCAGCGCGCACTGCCGCGGCTGGGTTTCGACGGGATCTCGGACGTCCGCCAGGGAAAGCGTTTCGAACTGGAAGTTGACGGGCCGGTCGACGAGGCCGCCCTCGCCCGCATTCACGATCTTGCGGAGTCCTTCCTCGCGAACACCGTGATCGAGGACTTCACGGTCCGGGTCGAGGAAGTCGCGGAGGCCGTGAAGTGACCGCTCGTATTGGCGTCGTCACTTTCCCGGGTTCGCTGGACGACCGGGACACGCAGCGTGCGATCCGTCTCGCGGGCGCCGAGCCCGTCGCCCTCTGGCACAAGGACAAGGACCTCAAGCAGGTCGACGCCGTGGTGCTGTGCGGTGGTTTCTCCTACGGCGACTATCTGCGCGCCGGGGCCATCGCCCGTTTCTCGCCGGTGATGGAACCCCTGCTGGAGCAGGCGAAGGCCGGTCTGCCGGTGCTCGGCATCTGCAACGGCTTCCAGATCCTCACCGAGGCCCACCTGCTGCCCGGCACGATGCTGCGCAACGACCACCTGCACTTCATCTGCCGCGACCAGAAGCTGCGGGTGGAGAACGCCGAGACCGCCTGGACCACCGATTACACGGCGGGCCAGGAGATCCACATCCCGCTGAAGAACAACGACGGGCAGTACGTCGCCGACGAGCGCACCCTCGACGAGCTGGAGGCCGAGGGCCGGGTCGCCTTCCGGTACGTCGACTTCAACCCGAACGGCTCGCAGCGCGACATCGCCGGTGTCACCAACGCGGCCGGGAACGTCGTGGGCCTCATGCCGCACCCCGAGCACGCCGTCGAGCCGCTGATCGGCACCGGTCGCACCGACGGCCTCCCGTTCTTCACCTCGATCCTCAAGAAGCTGGTCAACGCATGAGCCGGACGCCTCTGGACACGGTCGAGCACGCGGCCGCGACCCCCGACGTCGAGCTGCCCTGGGCAGAACTGGGCCTGAAGAAGGACGAGTACGAGCGCGTGGTCGAGATCCTCGGCCGCCGGCCCACCGGTGCCGAGCTCGCCATGTACTCGGTGATGTGGTCGGAGCACTGCTCCTACAAGAGCAGCAAGGTGCACCTGCGCCAGTTCGGCGAGAAGGCGCCCGAGAGCGACGCCATGCTCGTCGGCATCGGCGAGAACGCCGGTGTCGTGGACGTCGGCCAGGGCTACGCGGTCACCTTCAAGGTCGAGTCGCACAACCACCCGTCGTACGTCGAGCCCTACCAGGGCGCGGCCACCGGTGTCGGCGGCATCGTCCGCGACATCATCGCCATGGGCGCACGCCCGGTCGCGGTCGTCGACCCGCTGCGCTTCGGCGCCGCCGACCACCCCGACACCAAGCGCGTCCTGCCGGGCGTCGTCGCGGGCATCGGCGGCTACGGCAACTGCCTGGGTCTGCCCAACATCGGCGGCGAGGTCGTCTTCGACGCCTGCTACCAGGGCAACCCGCTGGTCAACGCCGGTGCCATCGGCGTCATGCGGCACGAGGACATCCACCTCGCCAAGGCCTCCGGCGCCGGCAACAAGGTCATCCTGTACGGGGCCCGGACCGGCGGCGACGGCATCGGCGGCGCCTCGATCCTCGCCTCCGAGACCTTCGACGACGCCAAGCCGTCGAAGCGCCCGGCCGTGCAGGTCGGCGACCCCTTCCAGGAGAAGCTCCTCATCGAGTGCACCCTGGAGGCCTTCAAGGAGAAGCTGGTCGTCGGCATCCAGGACCTCGGCGCGGCCGGCCTGTCCTGCGCGACGAGCGAGCTGGCGTCGAACGGCTCCGGCGGCATGCGCGTGACGCTGGACGACGTACCCCTGCGCGACTCGACTCTCTCGCCCGAGGAGATCCTCATGAGCGAGTCGCAGGAGCGCATGTGCGCGGTCGTCGAGCCGGAGAAGGTCGACCGCTTCCTGGAGATCTGCGAGAAGTGGGACGTCATCGCCACCGTCATCGGTGAGGTGACCGACGGCGACCGCCTGGAGATCTACTGGCACGGCGGCAAGATCGTCGACGTCGACCCGCGCACGGTCGCCCACGAGGGCCCGGTCTACGAGCGCCCCTACGCCCGCCCGTCCTGGCAGGACGAACTCCAGGCGGACGACGCGAACAAGCTGCCGCGGCCGGAGACCTCCGAGGAGCTGAAGGACCAGGTCCTGAAGCTGGTCGCCTCCCCGAACCAGGCCTCCAAGTCCTGGATCACCAGCCAGTACGACCACTTCGTGCAGGGCAACACCGTCCTCGCCCAGCCCGAGGACTCCGGCATGATCCGGATCGACGAGGAGACCGGCCTGGGCGTCGCCATCGCCACGGACGGCAACGGCCGGTACGCCAAGCTCGACCCGTACCACGGCGCCCAGCTGGCCCTGGCGGAGGCGTACCGCAACGTCGCCACCACCGGCGCCAAGCCGCTCGCCGTCTCCGACTGCCTGAACTTCGGCTCGCCCGAGGACCCGGCGGTGATGTGGCAGTTCGCGGAGGCCGTGCGCGGTCTGGCGGACGCCTGCCAGCAGCTCGGCACCCCGGTGACCGGCGGCAACGTCTCGCTCTACAACCAGACGGGCGAGGCGGCCATCCACCCGACCCCGGTCGTCGCGGTCCTGGGCGTCATCGACGACGTCGCCCGCCGCACCCCGGTCGCCTTCCAGGAGGAGGGCCAGCTGCTCTACCTCCTCGGCGACACGCGTGAGGAGTTCGGCGGCTCGGCCTGGTCGCAGGTGATCCACGACCACCTCGGCGGTCTGCCGCCCAAGGTCGACCTGGAGCGCGAGCGGCTGCTGGCCGAGATCCTGATCTCCGGCTCCCGCGACGGCATGATCGACTCCGCGCACGACCTGTCCGACGGCGGTCTGATCCAGGCGGTCGTCGAGTCGGCGCTGCTGGGCGGCAAGGGCGCCCGCCTGATCGTCCCGGACGGTCTGGACGCCTTCACCTTCCTGTTCTCCGAGTCGGCGGGCCGCGCGGTCGTGGCCGTGCCGCGCTCCGAGGAGCTGCGCTTCACCGACATGTGCGGCGCCCGGGGTCTCCCGGCCACCCGCATCGGTGTCGTCGACGGTGACACGGTGGACGTCCAGGGCGAGTTCACGCTCCCCCTGTCCGAGCTGCGCGAGGCGCACGAGGGCACGATCCCGGCGCTGCTGGCGTAACCACCCGTGCCGAAGCCCCTGCCCGGTCCGCCGGGCGGGGGCTTCGCCATGCCTCGGCGGAAGGGCCTGCCCCCGCCGATCTAGGCTGACCCCCATGCCCCCGGCCAAGAAGCGCACCCGCAGCTACGACCCCGTCAAGATCAGGGCGGCCGTGTTCGCCCAGTTCGGGAACGTGCGGCAGGCCGTCCGCACCCTCACCCCCGAGCAGCTCGCCCTGCCGACCCGGCTCGGCGACTGGACGGTCCGGGAGCTGGCGGCCCACGTGACCATGGCCGTGGAGACCGTCAGCCGCAACCTCGACCGCGACGAGCCGGCGAAAGCGGAGCTCGGCCTCCTCGACTGGCCCTTCGCCACCGCCGCCCGGGCCGCCGACATCGACGACGGCACCCGGCGGCTCGCCAAGGCCGAGACCGACCTCGACGCCCTGTACGCCAGGACCGAGGAGCGCCTCGCCGAGAAGCTCGCGGACGCGCCCGGCACCCGCGTCCTCGCGACCCGCACCGGCGCCATGACCCTCGCCGACTACCTCGTCACCCGCACCGTCGAACTCGTCGTCCACACCGACGATCTCAACGCCGCGGTCCTCGGCCTGGACGTCCCGCACGACCGGCAGGCCCTCGCCGCCTGCACCCGGCTGCTGGCCGACGCGCTCGCCGTGAGGGCACCCGGCGGCTCGACGGAGGTGCGGGTGCCGCCGTACGCGGTGGTGCAGTGCGTGGAGGGGCCGCGGCACACCCGCGGCACCCCGCCCAACGTCGTCGAGACCGACCCCCTGACCTGGATCCGGCTGGCGACCGGACGGCTGGCCTGGGCGCGGGCCGTGCGGGACGCCAAGGTCGGCGCGAGCGGGGAGCGGGCGGATCTGTCGGCCCACCTGCCGCTGATGGCATAGGCGGGAACCACAGGAAGGAATCGTCGCCCCAAGGGGAACCGATCCCCCCGGGTCCCCCGTCGAAGTGGCATGGACAGGCAGAAGCAGCGCATGACCCTGACGGCCGCCGCCATGCTCGTCCCGCTCCTGGCGGCCTGCGGCAGCGAGAAGGCGGACGGCGGAAGCGCCTCGGTCGGTGCCGGGAAGCCGGTGACCGGCACGCGGTGGACCGTGGACAGCGTCACCGCCGGCGGCACCACCCACCAGGCCCCCGGCGGCGCCCACGTCACCATCGACCGGGGCCGGGCCGAGGGCAGCTTCGGCTGCAACAACTTCGGCGCCGAGGCCACCGTCGACGGCGACCGCATCCGACTCGGCAAGACCATGGCCACCGAGATGGCCTGCGAGAACAAGCCCATGGCATTCGAGGAGACCCTCTCGCGCACGCTCTCCGACCAGGAGTTCAAGGCCCGGGTGGACGGCGACCGCCTCACCCTCACCACCGAGAAGGGGGACACCGTCCGCCTGACGAAGGCCGAGGACGCCCCGCTGGCCGGCACCAAGTGGACCGTCACGACCCCGAGGGCCGACGACCGCGCCCACCTCACCTTCGACGAGAAGAAGGGCACCGTCGCCGGCAGCCTCGGCTGCAACAAGGTCAACGCCAAGGCCACCGTCCGCGACGGCCATATCACCCTCGGCCCCCCGGCCACGACCCGAATGATGTGCGAAGACTCACTCATGGCCGACGAGAAGAAGCTCCTGCGACTTTTCGACGGGACGGCGAAGTACCGAGTCGATCACCAAACCCTCACCCTGACCAGCGAAAACGGCACGAGTGTGCGAGCTGTCGCCGGACGGTGATCCACCGGAAAGTCCGGTATCCCCAATTCGGACCAGTGGTCGACCTCGCCTACACTCGGTGGCGTGCCACGTGGTGACGGACGACTCAACCACGACCTGCTCCCCGGTGAGAAGGGCCCCCAGGACGCCTGCGGCGTCTTCGGTGTCTGGGCTCCGGGCGAAGAGGTCGCCAAGCTCACGTACTTCGGGCTCTACGCCCTCCAGCATCGAGGCCAGGAATCCGCGGGAATCGCGGTCAGCAACGGCTCACAGATCCTCGTCTTCAAGGACATGGGCCTGGTTTCCCAGGTCTTCGACGAGACCTCCCTCGGCTCCCTGCAGGGACACATCGCGGTCGGACACGCCCGCTACTCGACCACCGGCGCGTCGGTCTGGGAGAACGCCCAGCCGACGTTCCGCGCCACCGGGCACGGCTCCATCGCGCTCGGCCACAACGGCAACCTCGTCAACACCGCCCAGCTCGCCGAGATGGTCGCCGACCTGCCCAAGCAGGAGGGCGGCCGCACCCCGCGCGTCGCGGCGACCAACGACACCGATCTGCTCACCGCGCTCCTCGCGGCCCAGACGGACGAGGACGGCAAGCCGCTGACCATCGAGGAGGCCGCCCACAGCGTCCTCCCGCAGGTCCGGGGCGCCTTCTCCCTCGTCTTCATGGACGAGCACACCCTGTACGCGGCCCGCGACCCGCAGGGCATCCGCCCGCTGGTCCTCGGCCGGCTGGAGCGCGGCTGGGTCGTCGCCTCCGAGTCCGCCGCGCTCGACATCTGCGGCGCCTCCTACGTCCGCGAGATCGAGCCGGGCGAGTTCGTCGCCATCGACGAGAACGGCCTGCGCACCTCCCGATTCGCTGAAGCGAAGCCCAAGGGCTGCGTCTTCGAGTACGTGTACCTGGCCCGCCCGGACACCGACATCGCCGGCCGGAACGTCTACCTCTCCCGCGTGGAGATGGGCCGCCGCCTCGCCAAGGAGTCCCCGGTCGATGCCGACCTGGTGATAGCGACCCCGGAGTCCGGCACCCCCGCCGCCATCGGCTACGCGGAGGCCTCCGGCATCCCCTTCGGCAACGGCCTGGTGAAGAACGCCTACGTCGGCCGGACGTTCATCCAGCCCTCGCAGACCATCCGCCAGCTGGGCATCCGCCTGAAGCTGAACCCGCTGAAGGAAGTCATCAAGGGCAAGCGCCTGGTCGTCGTCGACGACTCGATCGTGCGCGGCAACACCCAGCGGGCCCTGGTCCGCATGCTCCGCGAGGCCGGCGCCGCCGAGGTCCACATCCGGATCTCCTCGCCGCCCGTGAAGTGGCCCTGCTTCTTCGGCATCGACTTCGCCACCCGCGCCGAGCTCATCGCGAACGGCATGACGATCGACGAGATCGGCACCTCCCTGGGCGCCGACTCCCTGGCCTACATCTCCATCGACGGCATGATCGAGGCGACCACCATCGCCAAGCCGAACCTGTGCCGCGCCTGCTTCGACGGCGAGTACCCGATGGAGCTCCCCGACCCCGAGCTGCTCGGCAAGCAGCTGCTGGAGACGGAGCTGGCCGCCGGCCCGGCCGCCACGGCCGCCGCCGACGCGATCCGCCGTCCGTAGACGGCCCGCACTACCTGCTGTACGACACGAAGGTTCTCATTAGCCATGTCTGAGACAACTGGTGCCAGCTACGCAGCCGCGGGCGTCGACATCGAAGCGGGCGACCGCGCCGTCGAGCTGATGAAGGAGTGGGTGAAGAAGGCGCAGCGCCCCGAGGTCCTCGGCGGCCTCGGCGGCTTCGCCGGCCTCTTCGACGCCTCCGCCCTGAAGAACTACGAGCGGCCCCTGCTCGCCTCCGCCACCGACGGCGTGGGCACGAAGGTCGACATCGCCCGGCAGCTGGGCGTCTACGACACCATCGGCCACGACCTGGTCGCCATGGTCATGGACGACATCGTCGTCTGCGGCGCCGAGCCGCTGTTCATGACCGACTACATCTGTGTCGGCAAGGTCCACCCCGAGCGCGTCGCCGCCATCGTCAAGGGCATCGCCGAGGGCTGTGTGCTGGCCGGCTGCGCCCTGGTCGGCGGCGAGACGGCCGAACACCCGGGCCTGCTGGGCGAGGACGACTTCGACGTCGCCGGCGCCGGTACGGGCGTCGTGGAGGCCGACCGGCTGCTCGGTGCGGATCGTATCCGTACGGGTGACGCGGTGATCGCCATGGCGTCCTCCGGTCTTCACTCGAACGGGTACTCCCTCGTCCGGCACGTCCTGCTGAACCAGGCGGGCCTGGCGCTCGACGCGCACATCGAGGAACTCGGCCGCACCCTCGGCGAGGAACTGCTGGAGCCGACGAAGATCTACTCGCTGGACTGCCTGGCCCTGATGCGCACCACCGAGGTGCACGCCTTCAGCCACGTCACCGGCGGCGGACTCGCGGCCAACCTCGCCCGGGTCATCCCCGACGAACTGCACGCGATCGTCGACCGCTCCACCTGGACCCCGGGCCCGATCTTCGACCTCGTCGGCCGGACCGGGAACGTGGAGCGGCTGGAGCTGGAGAAGACCCTGAACATGGGCGTCGGCATGATCGCGATCGTGCCGCAGGAGTCCACCGAGGTGGCCCTGGCGACCCTCGCCGACCGCGGCGTGGACGCCTGGGTGGCAGGCGAGATCACGGACCGGGGCGAGCACCCCACCGGTGCCGCCCTGATCGGTGACTACGCCGACTGAGGACCTGAAGGCAGCACAGAACCCGGTCGGTGACCCACGAGACCCGCCGGCGTAAA
>NZ_JBEYZD010000082.1:0-41562 GCF_040645895.1 Streptomyces olindensis
CTGCGCCGTCCTGCTCTCGCTCAGCGTCGCCCTGCCGCCGCTCACCCGTTCGGCCGACCGGCTCAGATCTGGCGTGCGATGTGTTCGGCCGCGGCGATGACCGTCAGGTTGGTGGCCACCGAGGGCACGTCCGGGAAGATCGACGCGTCCACGACCCGGAGGGCTTCCACGCCACGAACCGCGCCGAGGTGGTCGGTGACGGCGGTCGGGTCGTCGTCTGCGCCCATCGGAGCGGTCGAGGTGGGGTGGTGGTAGGTGTCCAGCGTGGCGAGCATCGTCCGCTCGATCGACTCGTCCGTGTCCGCCTCCGCGCCCGGGTTGAGCTCCTGACTGATCAGGCCGGACAGCGGTGCGGTGGCGCCGATGCGGCGGGCGAGCCTGATGCCCTCCACCATGCGCCGGCGGTCCTCGGGCTCGGCCAGGAAGTTGAGGTCGATGCGGGGGGCCGCCGCCGGGTCCCGGCTGACCAGGGTCAGGGTGCCCTGCGAGGCGGGGCGCACCAGGCCGACGGCGAGGACGAAGCCGACGCCGGTGGGGCTGGTGGAGTGGTCGAAGAGGTGGGTGGCGGTGACGTGGAGGTCGAGTTCCCCGGCGCCGGCCAGGGAGCTGGCGGTCCACACCTTGGCGCCGATGACCGGGAGGCCCTCGCCGATCCGCTCCGGGTCGGCCGCGTAGGCGTTGTAGTAGAAGGGGTGGTCCTGCAGACGCAGGCCTACGGGCAGGTCGGAGACGACCGGGATGCCGAGCGCGCCGAGGTCGTCGGCGGGACCGATGCCCGAGCGCAGCAGGATCGCCGCGGTGCCGTACGAGCCCGCCGAGAGGATGACCTCGCCCGCCCGCAGCTCGGTGCCGTCGGCCAGCACCACGCCCACCGCCCGGGGCCCGTCGAAGAGCACGCGGTCGACCAGCGTCTCGGCGCGGATCTCCAGTTCGGCGCGGACGCGGACGTCCTTGGTCAGGTAGGCCATGCCGGTGTTGATCCGCACGTCGCCGTTCACGTTCATCGGGTACATGCCCACGCCTTGAGGGTCGGGGCCGTTGAAGTCCTCGACGAACGGGATGCCGTGCGCGACGGCAGCGTCGACGAACGCGCGCTGCATGGCGCTGATGTCGTCGCGGCCGAGCTGCTTGATCGGCAGCGGGCCGGTGCGCCCGTGCAGGGCGTCATCGCCCGCGTCCGTGCTCTCCACGGCCTTGTAGACGGAGAGCAGGTCCTCGTACGACCATCCCTTGAGGCCGTGTGCCGTCCAGCGGGCGAAGTCCGAGGGCAGGGCGCGCAGCGTGCACGAGCCGTTGACGGCGGAGCTGCCGCCCAGCACCTTGCCCCGGTACGCGGCGACCGGGTGGCCGATGTAGCCGGGCTCGCTCTGATAGCCCCAGTCGTGCCCGGTGAAGGCGCCGAGCAGGCTTCGGTCCCGGACCGGAGCCGGGTATCCGTCGGGTTCGTACGACGGGCCGGCCTCCAGCAGCAGGACGCGCCGTGTGCCGTTCTCGCTGAGACGGGCGGCCAGCACGGCGCCTGCCGAGCCTCCGCCGACGATGATGGTGTCGAAACCGCTGGTGGTGGACATGGGGGTTGCTCCTTAGTGATGTTGTGCCGTCCTCGCGGATCCCCCGTTGGAGCCGGGCCTGGGGGCGGTCCGTCGGCGAACGGCAGCGACGCTACGGGCGTGAGGCGTCGTCGGAATCGGTCGAGGTATCGGTCGCACGAGTCGGGGAATCGGTCCGGTGACCGGTCACCGCGGGGCCGGTGGGCCGCAGCCGGCAGCGCAGCAGCCGACTGACGGCGGGCATCGCCAGGTAGGTCTTCGCCGCGCTGGACGGCACGGCGAAGACGGCGGTCCGTGCCGCCGGCGGGTGCCCGGTCAGGCGCGGCCCGAGCAGGCCGTTGCCGGGCAGGGAGATCCGGAAGATGCCGATGCCGGAACCGACGGCCGTCTTCCACCGGGGCGGAGTCTGTCCGGCCCGCCAGGACCGTCGGCTGCCGCGCGGTCAGGGGAACGCCGGTCACGGGGCTGTTCCTGGGTTGGATCAGGCGCGCGGAGCCGGGTGGACGAAGTGCTTTGTCTCCTGGAACTCCTCAAGGCCCCGCAGGCCGTTCAGGCGGCCCAGGCCGGACTGCTTGAAGCCGCCCTCCTCGAACTGGTCGTGCACCACGGCCCAGGTGTTGGTCCACACCGTGCCGGCCTTGATCTCCCGGCCGACCCGCAGCGGGCGGTCCACATCGCGCGTCCAGACCGACGCGGCGAGGCCGTACTCGGTGGCGTTGGCGCGTTCCACAGCCTGGTCCTCGGTGTCGAAGACCTCGAAGGTGGCGACGGGCCCGAACACCTCCTGCTGCACGATCGGCGTGCTGAGGTCGGTGACCTCGACCAGGGAGGGTCGCAGGAAGGCCCCGTCACGCTCGCCCCGGACGACGATGTCGGCGTAGGCGGCGGCGTCCGCGACCATGCGCTCGACGCGCTCCGCGTTGCGTTCGTCGATCATCGCGCCCATCTCGCTGGCCGGATCGTCGCCCGGGCCGACCTTGACCGCCTCCAGGGCCTGGGCGAGCCGTCGGCGGAGCTCGTCCGCGATGCCGCGCTGGGCCAGCACGCGGCTGCCCGTCATGCAGAACTGGCCGGCGAAGGTGGTGATCGCCTTGACGAGGACGGGCACCGTGACGTCGAGGTCCGCGTCGTCGAAGACGAGCATCGGGCTCTTGCCGCCGAGTTCCAGGGAGAGCGGCTTGAGGGTGGCCGCGGCAGACTCCATGATCTTCCGGCCCACCACCGTGGAGCCCGTGTAACTGAGGACGTCGACATCGGGGGACGAGACCAGCAGCGGGGCGCCCTCGTTGCCGGACTCGGTGAAGATGTTGAGCACGCCGGCGGGAAGGCTGCCGGTCTGCTCGACGAGTTCACTGATCAGGCCGCCCACCAGGCCGGTCTGGCCCGGAAGCTTCATGGCGACGGTGCAGCCCGCGGCGAGCGCCGGGGCGAAGGAACGCACGGCCAGCACGACCGGGGAGTTCCACGGAACGATGACGCCGGCGACGCCGGACGCCTCCCGCAGGGTCATCGAGTACATGCCGGGCCGCACCTCGGCCGCGCCGCCGTGGTCGGCCAGCGCGAGGGCGGCGTAGTAGCGCAGCTTCGGAATCGTGAGGTCGATCTCGAAGGCGGCCTCGCCCAAGACCTTGCCGTTCTCGCGGGCGAGCAGGGTGATGAACTCCTCGCGGCGGGCTTCGAGGCGGTCGGCCATCTCGAACAGCGCCTTGGCCCGCAGGTGGCGGTCACGGGCCCAGTCGGTGGTGTCGAAGGCGCGCCGGGCGGCGGCGACGGCGGCCTTCGCCTCCTCGGCACCGCCGTCGGCGAAGGTACCGAGGACCTCTCCGGTGCCGGGGTTCAGCGACTCGGTGTGCAGGGCGGAGTCGACCCACTGTCCGTCGATGTGGTGGCGGGCGTGCGGGAGGGGGGTGGAGGTAGCCATGGGGCGACGCTTCCTTTTCTCGTACGCGGGGCGCGGGCGGCACTCAGGGCCAGACCGGCCGGAAGGCAGGAACCGGGTCGGACCTGTGCAGCGCGGGCGGGCGGCTGCCGGCTGAGCGCGCTGGTCCCCGGTGGACCGGCCGGGTGGCCGGACTCGGCCACGCTACGAAGATCCACCGCTGCTGAAATCGGTCACCGTATCGGTCACCGGCACAGGCCGCTGATCAGCCCGTCAGCCGGTCATCCGCAGGTCGCCTTCGAAATCGACTCGGGCGAGGTCGGCGCGCGAGGCGATGCCGAGCTTGGGGAAGACGTTGGACAGATGGTGGCCCACCGTCCGGGGGCTGATCAACAGCTGCGCCGCGATCTCCCGGTTGGTGAGCCCTTCCGCGGCCAGTCGGGCGACCCGGAGTTCCTGCGGGGTGAGGATGCTCTCGCCGCTCTCGGGCCCCGGCCTGCCGCGGTGCAGTTGCTGACCGGTGAGTTCCTGCTCGGACAGGGCCCGGTCGAGCAGGGGTGTCGCGCCCAGGCGCCGGAACGTCTCGGCCGCCTCGGCGAGTTGGACACGGGCGTCGGTGCGGCGGCGCGAGCGGCGCAGCCACTCGCCGTACAGGAGACGGCTGCGGGCGAAGGAGAAGGGGCGGGACGCCGCGCCGGGGACCTCCAGCGCGCGCCGGAACCACTGCTCCGCGTCGGGACCGGGAGTGAGCAGAGCACGGGCGAGGTGGGCGGCGGAGCGGGCCCAGGGGGCGCTCGTGTGCTCGGCCCAGTCCCGCAGCAGTCGCGCCTGGGGTTCGGCGGCCTCGGGCTGCCCGGCACGCAGCGCGGCCTCCATGGTGTCGAGAGCGGCCAGGACGGCGAAGGTCGGGTGGGCCGCGTCGTGTCCGGGCTCGGTGAGCCGGAGCAGGCGGTCGAGTGCCTCATCGGCCCGGCCCGCGAACAGCGCCGACATGCCGAGGTACCAGTGGGCCGCCGCGCTCAGGGCGCGCACTCCGCGCGGGATGGAGTCGTCGAGGGTGTGGGCCGCGGCCTGGGTGACGGTCCGCTCGTCGCCACGCATCGCCGCCAGCCAGGCCAGGCAGTTGCGGCACTGGGAGGCAAGGTGGTCGGCGCCGATCTCCTCCGCCACCCGCAGACCCTCGGTCGCGTTCGCGGTCGCCTCGGCCCATCGGCCCTGGACGATGTCCAGGGTCGCGGTCTGGGCGAGAGCCAGCGCCAGCACACCCACCGCGTCCGTGTGCCGCAGCTCGTCGGTCTTGGCGCGCAGCGCGTCGGCCAGAGGCTGCTCCAGGCCCCAGGCCACTCCCAGCGGTGTGGGCGGGATCAGCCGCCAAGGGCTGGACGAGAGCCGGGCCAGAATGTCGTCGGTGAGCGTGGCCGGGGCCGACGCGGAGTCCGGGGTGCCACTGGTCCCGACGGTCCACCAGGTGCGCAGCACCGGCAGCAGGTCGGCGTCCGGGAACCGGCTGTGCCGAGCCAGTTCGCCGAGTCGGCACAACGCCGCGGCCTGTAGTTCGGGACGGCCGGCCGACCAGCCGGCGCGCACCGCGAGACAGCCCAGGACGAGCGCCCTGCCGGGATCGGGCAGCAGCTCCATGTCCTGCATCAGAAAGCGGTGGGCGCGTTCCTGATCCCCGCGGGCGAATTCGATCACTCCCCGCAGCCCGCCGCTGAGTTCGGCCACGGCGGACTCGGAGGACATCTGTTCCGCGCTGTGCAGCAGCTTCCGCGCCGTGCCGACCTGCCCGGCCTCCCAGGCCGCCTCCGCACCGCGGGCCAGTCGCCGTACGGCGTCACCGCTTCCGGGCGACAGCGCCGCCGCCTTGCGCAAGGCACGCGCGGCGGTGGCGCAGCCGCCACGGCCCCACGCACGCTCGGCCGAGCGCTCCAGCAGGCGGGCGACGTCCTCGTCGGCCTGCTCCGCGGCCGCGGCGAGATGCCAGGCGCGCAGCTCGTCGGCCTCGTCGCCGGTCACCGCCTCGGCGAGCGCCCGATGGGCGGCCCGGCGGTCGCAGAAGGGCGCCTCCTCGTAGACGGCGGCACAGATCAGCGAGTGCCGGAACCGGATCCGGTCGCCGTGCGCCGTGAGCAGGCCGGAGTCCAGCGCCTGCTCCCAGGCGAGGGCGTCGACGCCGAGGATGCCGCCCGCCCGGTGCAGGGTCGGGCCGTCGCCTCGGTCCTCGGCGGCAGTGAGGAGCAGCACGGTTCGGGTCTCGGGGGCCAGGGGCTCGATGCGGGCCCGGAAGGCACGGCGCAGCCTCGGCCCGACCGGGACCTGCTCGCTCAGCGGGGCGTGGGCGGAGGTGTCGGCTTCCGCCAGAGTGCAGGGCAACTCCTGGAGGGCCAGCGGATTGCCGCCCGCCGCGCGGACCGTGCGCTGGATCAGGGCCTCGTCCGCGCCGGGAGTGGCGGAGGCGGCGAGGAGGTGCCCTTCGGCATCGTCCAGTCCGCGGATCTCCAGGGACGGTACCCGCTCCCAGTTCCCCAGCGTCGGATCCGTGTGCGCGGTGACCAGGAGGGCCACCGGCTCGGCCTGCACCCTGCGGGCCACGAAGGACAGACACTGGGCCGTCGGCTCGTCCAGCCACTGCCCGTCGTCCGCCACGACGAGCACCGGACGCTCCTCGGCGAGCTCGCTCATCAGCGTCAGCACGGCGGCGCCGATCAGGAAGCGGTCAGCCGTGTCACCGCTGAAGCCCAGTGCGCCCCGCAGAGCCCGGGCTTGGGGCGGAGGCAGCGTGTCGATCCGGTCCGCGACCGGCCACAGCAACTGGTGCAGGGCCGCGAACGCCAGCTTCGACTCCAGCCGGGTGCCCCGGCAGGTGAGCACCGTGAACTCCGGCCCGGCGGCGTCGACCGCGTAGTCGAGCAGGGCCGTCTTGCCGATGCCGGGATCGCCCCACAGCACGAGGGCTGTTCCCTGCCCTGCGCGGGCCCGAGCGAGGGCCCGGTCGAGAACCGCCTGTTCCTGGTGCCGTCCAAAAAGGTCCATGTGCCGGAAAGGCTACGTGACCCACCTCTGGTCGAGGACGTCACCCCACGTGCCGTTCCGTATCGGTCACCGCATCGGTCAGCGTCGTGGCCATGGCGGTCGGCATGGGTGGTCCAGAGCGTGGATACAGCGTCACATTCTGTCACTCAGAAAAAGTTCTCCCGCTCACCAGAACACTTGGCAGTCTTGCAGTGGAGCTGACCCCCAACTCCCCGTCCAGACGGAGGTTTTCCGCACATGAAACGTCCCGGCCGACCCACGGCCTCCCGCCGCACGCTGCTCAAGGCCGGCGCCGGCGCCGCGCTGACCACCGCCGCGACCACCGGAGCCACCCTCGACAAGCCGACGAAGGGCCACACGGTGTCCGGCTATCACCTCTCGGGCGTCTCCCTGAAGAAGACCTTCTACAAGGGCCGCCCCGCTCATGTGATCACCATGCCGAGCTCGGAGTACCAGGACCCCGAGACGGAGGTCCTCACCGACCGGGACTTCATGGCCTGGCAGGAGCTCGACTTCGGCGACGGCACGATCGACGTCGACGTCGCGGGCGTCCTCGCGCCGGACGCGCCGTTCTACGCCCGGGGTTTCATCGGTGTGGCCTTCCGTATCGGCACCGACCCGGAGATGAGCTTCGAGAGCATCTATCTGCGCCCCACCAACAGCCGGGCCGAGGACCAGGTGCGACGGAACCACAGCATCCAGTACTGGGCCTACCCCGACCACCCCTTCGGGCGCCTGCGCCAGGAGTCGCCGGAGAAGTACGAGTCGTACGTCGACATCGAGCCCGACGCGTGGACGCACATGCGGATCGAGGTCCGCGGGGCGCAGGCGAAGCTGTTCGTCAACCACGCCGACCAGCCCTCGCTGGTGGTCAACGATCTGAAGCTCGGCGACCGGCAGCGCGGCGGCATCGGCCTGTGGATCGAATCGGGCACCGTCGGCTACTTCTCGCGGCTGCGAGTCAGGGAGGCCTGATCCTCGTACCGACGCCCATTCCTGGTGGCACCATCCCCCCTCATCTGGAGCAGCCATGATTGATCGTCGTCTCCTTCTCACCGGCGGCGGTGCGGCCGCTGTCGGTGCCGTCACCTCGACCGCCGTCGCGGCCGACGGCAGCCCGGCGTTATCTCCGGACGGGCAGGGCGTCCGTCCCGGAACACAGAGCGGCATCCACCACATCACCCACCCCGAGGGTCTCGCCCCGGGAGTCGGCTACAGCCACGTCGTCTGGGGCACAGGCCCCGTCGTGTCCATCGCCGGCCAGGTCGCGTTCGACGAGTCCGGCAAGGTGGTCGGTCCCGGCGACCCGGCCGCTCAGGCCCGGCAGGCGTTCGAGAACCTCCGCCGTTGTCTGCGCGCGGTGTCCGCGGACTTCCGCGATGTCCTGTCCCTGAACATCTACGTCACCGACATCGCCCACATGCCGGCGATCCGCGCGGCCCGCGACAGGGTGATCGACCCGCACCGGCCACCCGCCGCCACGGCGGTTCAGGTCGGCGCGTTGGCCCGGCCCGAACTCCTGCTGGAGATCCAGGCGCTCGCCCTCGCCGACGCGGTCACGGGATAACCCCGGCATCCAGCACGCCCACCCCCGTCGCGACCACGACCGGCAGCCATACGGCCGGCCAGGCCGGGTCGAACGGCTGGGGCACCGCCTCACGGCCCGGCTGCCCCAGCCGCACACGGCTGCCCGCTTCCCCGTAGAAAGGATCTCTCCAGTGAACCCGCCCCCTGGCACCGCCCCGGCTCTCGCCACGACGTCCACCACAGCGCTCGCCCCTCCCCGGCACCACACCTACGACACCGGCCTGTTACTGCTGCGTGTGTGCCTCGGCCTGACCATGGCCGGGCACGGCACGCAGCACCTGTTCGGCTGGTTCGACGGAGTCGGTCTGGAGGCGACCGGGAAGTCCTTCTCGGCCAGCGGCTATCCGGTCGGCGAGTTCATGGCCGTCACGGCCGGGGCCTGCCAGCTGCTCGGCGGGCTCGGTCTCGCGCTCGGCGCGCTGACCCCTCTGGCCGCGGCCATGGTGGTCGGCACGATGATCAACGCGACGGCCGCCAAGTGGGACGGCGGCTTCTTCCTTCCGACGGGAATGGAGTACGAGTTCATGCTCGCGGCGACCGCGGCGGCGCTGGCGCTGACTGGTCCCGGCGGCCTGGCCGTCGACCGATTCCTGCCCGGCCTGCGCGCCCATCGGGTGCGGTACGGAGCCGCCTCGGTGGCGCTGGGCATCGCGACAGGCGCGGCTGTCCTCCTGACGCGCACCTGAACGGGCATCGCCGTCCGGCCCCGGCCGCCGGACGGCGATGCCCGCTCCCCGCGTCCGGCCGCGCGATCACAGCCGTCTCACCGTCGCGCCGAGTGCCGTGAGCATGGCCGCCATCAGATCGAGCTCCGGCTGATGACCGGTCAGCATGCTTCGCGCCGACCGCGGTACCTGCTCCGCCCGGGCGGTCACGGCAGCCGCCTCGGACATCTTGGCACCGCCCCTGTGATGCTCGGTCATCAGCCCGAGGGACTTGTGTGCGGGACCATGCCCCATCCAGGTCATGGGCGGCTCCTGCGAGGACTTGGGCAGACCCCAGGCGTCGAGCCGGCCCAGCAGCATGCCGCGCCGGCGTGCCCACAGCGGCGACTCCCCACCTCCGCCTCGCAGCTGTGCCAGGCCCCGCTCACGTGCGCTGATGACGTGCCGTTCTGGTCCAGCTGTCCGAGGCGCCCGGGCACCGTTCGGCGCGTGCCGTGGTCTGCAGCCGCAGCGGACGCCCCCCTGGTCGACTCACTGGAGCGCCGGGGACTGGTCGCCCGGGAACGCAGCAGCAGCGACCGCCGCTCCTGGTGCGTCGTCCTCACCGACGAGGGGCTCGGGCCCCTGGACGACGCCTGGCCGCTGCACGCCGCCGGGGGTGAGAGACCACTTCGCCGCACACGCCACCCCCGAGCAGGCCCGGACCCCCGCCGACCGCGGCTCCCCACAGAGGGGGCGGTGGTCCCCGGTCGGCGGAGGTCAGGCCCGATTCTCCAACTCGTGCTCGATCGCCGAGGCCGTGGCGGACAGGGCGCTCACCCAGTGCGGGAGCCGGTCGCGGCGGAAGCGGGCCGTCGGCATGGCGAGTGCCACGGCCGCGGACAGGTTGTGCGAGGCGGACCGGACGCGGACGCCGATCGCGGTCAGTCCGGTCTCGGTCTGCTGGTCGTTGATGGCGAAGCCCCGCTTGCGGACCCGGGCCAGTTCGCGGCGTAGTCGGGGCAGGTCGACGGCGGTGTCACCGGCGTAGAGCGCGGTGAGCTCCTCGGCGGGCAAGGCGGCGAGGAGCGCCTTGCCGCCCGAGGTCAGATGGGCGCGCAGTGACCGGCCGGCCCGGGTACCCACCCGCAGGATCTGCGAGGACTCCGCCGTCGCCACGATCCGGGCCTCGGTACCGGCCTGCACGAAGAGGTTCACCGACTCCCCTGTGTCGTCGGCCAGTTCGCGCATGCGAGCGAGCGCCACCTCCCGCAGCAGCATCACCGGGGCCGCAGTGGTGACCGTGGGCCGCAGAACCCTGCCCGACTGATAACGCCGATCGGGCAGTTGCTCCGCGAAGTCCCGGTAGACGAGCATCGCCAGCAGCCGGTGCGCGGTGGACGGCGAGACCCCCAGACGTTCCGCGGCGTCGCTGACCCGCATGGGCCCCTCCTGCTGCAGCAGCGTCGCCAGGTGCAGCGCATGGTCGACCGAGGCGATCGGGTAGGGCGGCTCATTCTTCATGACAGAAAAACTTATCCCTGACAGCAGAAGCGCGGCAATGTTGCCGGTGCAAGCCGTCCCACTCGTACTGCTCAGGACTGGGAGTCCAGGCATGACCACCACCCCGTCTCCGGTGACCATCCGGACCACCGGCGGCCCAGGCCACCCCGAACCCACCCCCGAACTCCAGGCGCTCTACCGGCGGTTCGAGTCAGAACTTCTCGTGCCGCTGTGGGCCGAGATCGGCGAACTGATGCCCACCGAGCCCCGATCGAAGGCACAGCCGCACCTGTGGCGCTGGCGGAACCTGCTGCCCATGGCCGAGCAGGCCGGGGATCTCGTACCCGTGGGGCGCGGCGGTGAGCGCCGGGCCATCGCCCTGGCCAACCCGGGCCTGGGCGGGCACCCCTTCGCGACGCCGACGCTGTGGGCGGCGATCCAGTACCTCAAGCCGCACGAGGACGCCCCGGTCCACCGTCACACCCAGAACGCGTTCCGTTTCGTCGTCGAGGGCGAGGGCGTGTGGACCGTCGTCGACGGCGACCCGGTGGCCATGCGGCGCGGGGACTTCCTGCCGCAGGCCGGCTGGCACTGGCACGGTCACCACAATCGCAGCGACCGGCCGATGGCCTGGGTCGACGGGCTGGACATCCCGTTCCAGCACTACACGGAGGCCACCTTCTTCGAGTACGGGACCGACGACGTCGGCACCCGCGAGGCCCCGGAGTACTCCCGCTCGGAGCGGCTGTGGGCGCATCCGGGCCTGCGCCCGCTCACGCACCTCACGCCCTCGCCGGCCACCCCGCTGCTCGCCTACCGCTGGGAACACACCGACCGGGCCCTCGCCGAGCAGCTCGCGCTGGAGGCCGAGGGGGTCCCGGCCACCACCGAGCCGGGACACGCCGCCATCCGCTACACCAACCCGACCACGGGCGGGGACGTCCTGCCGACGCTGCGCACCGAGTTCCACCGGCTCGCGCCGGACACGGCGACCGCCGCCGTACGGGAGGTGGGCTCGTCGGTGTTCCAGGTCTTCGACGGCACGGGCGAGGTCACGGTCGGTGGGGCCCGCTGGACGGTCGAGCGCGGAGACCTGTTCGTCGTCCCCTCCTGGACCCCGCTCGGCCTGGCGACCGACACCGGCCTCGACCTCTTCCGCTTCAGCGACACCCCCGTCTTCGAACGGCTCCACCTCGACCGCACGTCCCAGGAAGGAACCCACGCATGAAGCTGGCTACCGTACGCACAGCGGACGGACTGCGCACCGCCCGAGTCGAGAAGGGACAGTACGCCGACCTCGGCCCCGGCGACGTGGGCGCCCTGCTCGCCCACGACGACTGGCGGACCCGCGCCGCGGCCCCGGGCGGAGCGACCCTGGCGGTCGAACCCACTGACCTCGCCCCGGTCATCCCGCACCCCGGCAAGATCGTCTGCGTGGGACTCAACTACCGCACCCACATCACCGAAATGGGCCGCGAGCTGCCCGAACACCCCACGCTGTTCGCCAAGTTCCCGGACACGCTCATCGGCCCCTACGACACCCTCACCCTGCCGCCCGAGTCGCCAACGGTGGACTGGGAGGCCGAACTCGTCGTGGTCGTCGGCAAGCGGGTGCGGCGCGGCGACCGAGCCGCCGCCGAGGCGGCCATCGCCGGGTACACCGTGATGAACGACGTCTCCATGCGGGACTGGCAGTTCCGCACCAGGGAGTGGCTGCAGGGCAAGAACTGGGAGGCCAGCACCCCGCTCGGCCCCTGCCTGGTCACCCCCGACGAGCTCGCCCCGGATGCCGCGATCAGCTGTGAGATCGACGGGGAGTCCATGCAGAAGTCCACCATCGCCGACCTGCTGTTCGACGCCGCCGATCTGGTCTCGTACATCTCGACCATCGTCACCCTCAACCCCGGCGACCTGATCGCCACCGGTACCACCGGCGGTGTGGGCCATGCCCGCAAGCCTCCCCGGTACCTTCAGGACGGCCAGACCCTGGTCACCGCGGTGGAGGGCATCGGCGCCCTGTCCAACCCGGTGCGGCGTGACCCGGAAGGCACCGCCGCATGATTACGGGCACACCGGCCCGCAGCCTGCGCTGGATGGCCGAGGGCCAGGCGTACTTCCTCACGCGGCTGGAGCCGGCCAGCGACGAGGAACTCCAGGGCCCCAGCCGCCTGCCCGGCTGGTCGGGCCGGCACCTGCTGTCCCACCTCGGGTACAACGCGAGGGCCCTGGGGCGGCTGGTCCACTGGGCGGCGACGGGCGAGGAGACACCGATGTACCCGGGGCCGGACGCGCGGGCCGAGGAGATCGAGGCGGGTGCGGTCTGGCCCGTGTCACGTCTGCGCGCCTTCGTCGCGGAGGAGCACGACCGGCTGGCCGCCGCCCTGAACCGGCTGACCGGTCCGCAGTGGGACGCCGAGGTCGTCACCGCCCAGGGGCGCACCGTCCCTGCGCGCACCGTCCCCTGGCTGCGCGGCCGAGAAGTGTGGATCCACGCCTGCGACCTGCCGTTCGGCGGCGACTTCGCGGACTTCCCGGCGGACTTCCTCGACGCCCTGATCGAGGACGCGCTCACTCGCCGCCGCACCGCGCAGGGCCTGCGGCTCCAGGTGCGGGCCACCGACCGGGGCAGCCGTACCGACGGCAGCACGGGCGTGGTCGAGGGCCCCGCCGCCGACCTGGCCCGCTGGCTCACCGGACGCGGCACCTCCGGACGACTCCGTACGACGGCAGGCGCACCGCTGCCCGAGCTTCCGCCGTGGCTGTGACCACGCGGGGCACGACCACCACCGAAGGAGGACCGAAGATGAACATCACCGCTGCCCTGGTGGCGGACGAGAACGCCCCTTTCGAACTCACCGAAGTTCGCCTGGACGACCCGCGCCCGGACGAGATGGTCGTCCGCATCACCGCCACCGGTCTGTGCCACACCGACCTGAGTGTGCGCCGCCAGGCCACGCCCTTCCCGCTGCCCGCCGTGCTCGGCCACGAGGGAGCGGGGGTGGTGGAGGCCGTCGGCTCGCAGGTCGGCGACTTCGCACCCGGAGACCGCGTGATCCTCAGCTACACCTCCTGCGGAGCGTGCGTCGGCTGCCGGGCCGGCCGCCCGGTCTACTGCGACCACTGGGTGCGGCTCAATCTGCTCGGCGGCGCGCGCCTGGACGGCTCGGCGCCCCTCTCCCGGCCGTCCGGGGACCCCGTCCACGGCCACTTCTTCGGCCAGTCGTCCTTTGCCACCCACGCCCTGGTGCACGCCCGCGCGGCCGTGAAGGCGCCGGACGACCTCGACCTCGACGTGCTCGCGCCGCTCGGATGCAGTGTGCAGACCGGTACCGGAGCGGTGCTGAACGTGGCCCGGCCGGAGCCGGGCAGCACCCTGGTCGTCTTCGGTGCCGGAGGCGTGGGCCTGGCCGCGGTCATGGGCGCGAGGCTCACCGCCGCCGCCCAGGTGGTGGCCGTGGACATCAACCCCGGACGCCTGGAACTGGCCCGCGAACTGGGCGCCACCCACCTGATCAACAGCGCGGAGACGGACGCCGCAGAGGCGGTCCGGGAACTGACCCGCGGGGCGGGTGCCGACTGTGCCGTCGAGACCAGCGGCCGCCCGGCCGTGCTGGAGACCGCGATCTCCTCGCTGGCGTCGGCGGGCGCCTGCGTGGTGGTGGGCGCGCCTCCGCTGGGCACCACAATTCCGGTGAACGTTCCCGACCTGCTCGGGCGGGGGATCCGCCTGCTGGGCACCAATCAGGGCGACGCCGACCCGCAGCGCTTCCTGCCGCGGCTGATCGACCTGCACCGCGAGGGGCGTCTTCCGTTCGACCGGCTGATCCACCGGTTCCCCTTCGAGGAGATCAACGAGGCGGCGGCACGGGCCCTGGACGGCAGCGTGATCAAGCCCGTCCTCGTCATGCCGCCGGTCGCCGGCTGACGTGCCGCCCCGTGCCGTGATGCAAACAGCGGTTCCCGCCGTCCAGCTTCACGTGGTCGTACGAGACCTCGCCGCCGTCGACTTCGGTCACGGACGCCGCGATGCGCTGCTTCTCTCCGTCCTCGGTCAACCTCGGGTTGTGCGCGGTGCTCGCCGTGGCGGGCGCCTTCCTCTCCTCCTGACGCTCCGGTTCATCGGAGGTTCGGGACGACGACCTCGAACGCGCCGGTGAACGTGTCGAGCAGGCCGAGCAGCGTGTCGAGGTCCGTACGGTCGCCGTCCACTCGTGCGGTGTCCTTCGCAAGCAGCTCGTCGAGGGTGGCCGCGCCGTACGCGAGGTCGGCGAGTGCGGCGTGGCGGATACGCAGGGTGCCGGTCGGCGTCTCGGTGAACGGCGGCCGCGCGTACCGCAGGATGCCGTTCTCGACGATCAGCAGGTATCGGTCTTCGGTCTGGCCGGGACGGTCGCCGCTGATCACGAGCCCGATGCGGAGCCGGGCCGCCGCGGCGCGCGGGCCGTTGAGGCGGATGGCCAGGTAGTCGAGGATCATCTCGGGAGTCATGCCGGTCACGAGGTCAGGGCTGGCGCCGCCGAGGGGCCGCCCGCTCGGGGTGCCGTGGCGCAGTTCCTGGGCGCCGACGAGGTAGAAGTTGCGCCAGGGCGCCGCCTCGGCCAGGTAGCCGAGCTGTTCGAAGACATCGGCCTGGAGCAGGCGTGCGGGTCGGTGGTCGGGGTCGGCGGCGAGGGCGTGCCCCAGCAGCTCGGCGGCCCATCGGTCCTCACCGGCGTCGTGGGCGGTGCGCGCATGGTCGACTACGGTGTCGATTCCGCCCATCAGCTCGACGTAGCGGCGGCCGGCCTGGGCGGGCGGCAGCGGGTCCAGATTGGCCGGGTTGCCGTCGAACCAGCCGAGGTAGTGCTGGTAGACGGCCTTGACGTTGTGGCTGGTGGCGCCGTAGGTGCCGCGATTGGCCCAATAGGCGTCAAGCGGTTCGGGCAGCTCGATCAGCTCGGCGATCTCGTTGGGCGTGTAGCCGTGATTGGCCAGGCGGAGCGTCTCGTCGTGGAGGTAGCGGTACAGGTCTCGGTGCATGCCCAGCAGCTCGGCGATCTGCTGCTGCCCCCAGACCGGCCAGCCATGGCCGATGAACATGACGTCCGAGGCATCCCCATACAGGCGCAGCGCCTCGTCGATCGCGTCGCTCCACGCGACGGCGTTCCGCACCGGGGCACCGCGCAGGGTGTACAGGTTGTGCATGTGGTGGCTGATCAGCTCGGCCATGCACAGCGCCCGGCGCTCGGGCAGATGGAAGTTCATCTCGGCGGGCGCCTCGGTGTCAGGCACGTACTGGAAGACGAACCGCACGCCGTCGAGCACCAGCTCCTCACCGGTACGGGTCACCTCGTGCGTGGGCCGGATCAGCGACTTCCGGCCGGTCGCCACGGCGGCGCAGCTGCCGTTCATGACATGCCCGCGGGCGCCCTTCGGCAGCGCACCACCGAACATGAAGCCGGAGCGGCGGCCCATCGCGACACCGGCCGAGACGTTCTCGCTGACGGCGTGCTCGTAGAAGCCGACGGGAGCCACCACCGGAACCCGCCCGGCCCGGACGTCCGCCTCGTCGACGACTCCCTTGACGCCGCCGAAGTGGTCGATGTGGCAGTGCGTGTGCACGACGGCGGTGACCGGGCGGTTGCCGAGGTGGCGGCGGACCAGGTCCAGGGCGGCCGCGGAGCTCTCGACACAGGTGAGCGGGTCGATGACCACATACCCCCGCTCGCCGGCCACCACGGTCATGTTCGCGGCGTCGTAGCCGCGGACCTGGTAGACGCCCTCGGTGACCTCGAAGAGACCGTGGTTGCGGTGCAGCTGAGCGATGCGCCACAGGCTGGGATGCACCGTTGCCGGCGCCTGGCCGTCGACGAAGTCGTACGTCGTCAGGTCAAAGACCACCCTGCCCGTGGAGTCCCGGATGACCGGGGGCTCGATGGAGGCGATCCGGCCACGCCGCACATCCTCGAACGCCCGCCGGTCTTCCCACGGCAGTCCGGCCACCGCGGCAGCGTGCCGTCCGGTCGTGGTCGAGCCGGCCTCACGTGCCGCACTGTCGGCGACCGGGTCGGGCAACTGCACCATCGTTCTCTCTCTTCTGCTTCACCAGGCAACTGGATACCTCGAAACAAGGTATCTGGTGTGATGTGACCGTAACACCTCGATACGTGGTACCTCGACGCACCGTGCGACGATGGTGGCGTGTTGGAGCTATTGATCCTGGGGCACCTCGCGCAGGGGCCGCTGCACGGCTATGAGCTGCGCCGCCGGGTGGAACAATTGTCTGGTCATACTCGGCCGGTCAGTGATGGCAGCCTCTACCCGGCGATCAACCGCATGGTGAAACGCGGCCTGCTGACCCGGCGCATCGAGCCGGGCGCGGTAGCCGCCCAGAGGTACGTGCTGACCCTGACCGACGCGGGCCGCGACGAGCTGCTGCGGCGCCTGCGTGACCCCGCCCAGCACGAGATCACCGACCACGCCCGCTTCTTCACAATCCTGGCGTTCCTGTCCCTGCTGCCCGATGTGGAAGAGCAGCACGCGGTGCTGCACCGACGCCTGGAGTTCCTCGAGACGCCCGCGAGCTTCTTCTACGACGGCGACCGTCCGCTGCGCGCGGAGGAGCTCGCCGACCCATACCGCCGCGGCATGCTGCTCACCGCCCGCGCCATGAGCCGCGCCGAACGCGCCTGGCTCCACGAGATCCTGGACGGCGAGCAGGGCATCGCGGCGCCCGCGCAGGCGGTGAGCAAACGGTGATCGGGCTGTCATTCGCCTCCCGGACGGCCTGATGAGCCGGTCGATCACGCTGGCCGATGGCTCCGGGTTCCGGCCCTCCTGCTGGCGGGGCAACTCCCGCAGAAGGCCGTTGAGTTGGGCGAAGATGCCGTCGGACTGCCACTTGGCGACGTAGCTGTAGATCGTGTTCGGGAAAGTTCGGAAAATCGTGCGGCAGGTAGCTCCACTGCACGCCGGTGCGGTCTACATACAAGATCGCGTTCATGATCTCGCGCAGGTCATGCTCCGGCGGCAGGCCGGCCGAAGCCCAGGGCCCGGCCGCAGCGCTCATGGCGCCAGGCGGAAGCAGCCGGCTCGACCGACCCCAGCGGGCATCGGGCAGATCACTCGGAGACGCGCGACGGTCGGTCATGACCTGGATGTACTGCCGGTCGGGGGCGTGCGCCCAGGCGGGTGTTCTGCCTCGCTGAAGCACGGAACGCATCCGGGCGTCCTGGGATGAGGCCGGCGCAGGTTGGGGATGGACCGGACGGGAAGCGGTTACGTTCACCCTGCTCGTGGGAGTTCTACATGTTGATGGCTGGCACCGGCGTCTACGCGGTGCACGCGGGAAGCGCTGTCTGGGTGGGGGGCACGGCCGTCGCGGGTCTGGGCGCCACGGCATGCCTCACCACATGGCTTGCCTTCCGCGGGAAGCGACTTCGAACACGGCCCTGACTTGCCCCACGTACGACTGCCCCTTCGTTGGTCGCCATAGGGTCGATCGCTCAAACTTCCCTACGTTGCTCTGCGGGACGCGGTGAGCCCTTCGTATGGTGCAGCCACCCAGGGGTGCCGGGTGTGGCTTTCAAACTTCTGCCGTTCGAGGCTTCCATCGACTGGCCACCCGGCGCCCCACGACGACTCGGCTGCCAATGAGGAATTGCGAATGATCGCTCCGTACGGCGTGTCCAGGACCAGCACCCGCGGGACGCGGCGGCAGCGGCCGGGCTGGCCCGCATCGAGCGGCTCACCCGCCGGGGCCCGCGGGCGGCGCTCGCCCGGCACCGTGCCGGTACGGCATTGGCCGCCGCGGTGTGCGCGGTGGCCGCCGTCACGGTGGGCGTGGCCGTTCTCACCGACGACGCCGACGGACAGCCGGGCCAGCACACCGCCGCACCGTCCTCACCGGCCGAACAGGCACGGCGGATCGCCGAGCGCCTCGCAGCCGAACGCGAGAAGGACCTGGCGGAGCAGCGGGAGCGGGAGACGGCCCGCCGGGTGGAGGCAGCCGAAGCGCTGGCCCGCGCGCTGCGGGCACCGGGCCTGCGCCCGACGGTCCACGGGGCCTCTGTGGAGGTTGCCTTCACCGAGGGGCTCTTCTCCGAGGGCGCCCAGCTCACCCCGGAGGGCACCGACCGGCTCGCCGCCCTCGGCGAGCGGCTGGCCGGACGCGAGATGAAGATCGAGATCTACGGCCACGCCGCCACCGTCCCTGGCGCCCCTCGCAGCGGCGGTTCGGTCACCTCCCTGTGGCGCGCTGGTCGCGGCCCAGGAACTCGGCGCTGCCAGCGGCAAACCCCTCACCGCGTTCACCACGGCCAGCGCGACGCGCCGTACGGGAGCGCGGCGCAGGACCGTACGGTCACCGTGATGATCACGCCTGACTGACGGCTCCCTTCTCCAGCAGTTGCCCGGCGAAGACCAACGCTCCCTGCACCAGCGGAAGTTCGGTGAGCACGGCGAACTCCTCAAGGGCCGACGTCCGCCCCTGCGGAGATCCTTCGGCGGACCGAGCGCGCACGCCCCCATGACCGAAGCCGCCGCTCGCGGCACCGGCCCCAAAGGGCGGGTGCGCGCCGCCGTTTGGAGCAGGTGCGGAAACTGCATGAGCACGGTCGCAATCAAGGCGGTCGAGGTGCGGGCCTCGGACTTCTTCGGGCCCGACATGACCGACGGCGGGCACCTGGCCGCGCGGGCCATGCCACAACTGCTGCGCGGCAAACGGTCTCCACGCTCGGGGATCCAGACGCCCCGCACAGCTGGAGCTGTCTCCCCGATGTGGCCAGGGCCCTGGTCGAGGTCGCGGGAGCACGGGCGAAGCGGGATGGCGCTCGTGCCTCTCGTCCGGTCAGCGACGGCTCCACAGCTGATTGCTGCCGCCCCAGCACCAGTACAGCTGGATCTTCGAGCCGTTTGCCGTACCGACGTCAGTCACGTCGAGACACTTGCCGGACAGGTCGTTGGTGATCGTTCCATCCGTCTTGAAGGTCCAGCGCTGGCCCGGTGTCGCGTTGCACGTCCACGAGACGACACGCGTGCCCTCGGCGGTGCCGTTGTTTTCCGCGGCCAAACACTTGCCAGCGACGCGCAGCTCACGAGCCGCGGTGTAGGTGTACTTCTGGTCGGGATCGTCGATACCGCAATCGCGAATCTGCTGTTGGGTGCCGATAGGCCCGTTGTCGGTGTTGTCGAGGCACCGGCCGGAGCCGCGTCCGACAATGCGGCTCGGGCGGGTACGCGCTTTGCCGTCTTTGGCCGGGGGCGATGGCGAGACGCTACGGGGCGCCGGGGTGGGCGACGGCGAGACGCCGGAGTCGGCATCGGCAAGCGGCGAGACGTCGCTGGGGACGGGCGTGGGCGTTGGAAGGGGCGGGGAGTCGAAGGGCCAGGCGGCATCGGGGGATGAGAAGGGGGAAGGGGAGATATCGCGTGCGGCCGACGTGGACGTCGGCTCCGACGGCGTGCTGCTGAGGTTGACGCCGACCACCGCCGTGACGGCCAGCAGGATCACAGCGCCCGCCGCCCAGACCGGCCGTCTCCGCAGGGGCGCTCGCCACCCCGCGATCTTGCGCTGGTCTTCCTGGTGCGCCGGCCCGGCCGGGTCCCGCTCCCCCGCGATCCTGCGCCGATCCAGGTACTCTCGCCCGCCCCAGCCCAAAACTCCCGTGGCCAGCACGACAGGCGACTCGTCGGACAGCGTCAGGCACGCCGCAGTCTCGCTGCACCGCGCACACCCCGCCAGATGCCGCTGCAGATCCTCCGGTGCCCACTCCTCCGGCGACCGCGTCGCTGCCTCCAGCAGTCCCAGGTAGCCACGGCACTCCTCATCCGAGTCCGCCACCTCGGCCGCGTACACTCCCTGGCAGCACTGGCGGAATGCTTCTCTGACCCGGGTGACCTCCCACTCCCTGGTCACCTCCCACGGCCTGCCTCCGGCGTCGCTCTTGGTGTGCAGTCCCTCGACCTCCGCCGCCCAGAGCAGCTCCGCGTCCGCCGTCGGCATCTGCTGCAGTGCCCGCAGCGCGAGCGGCGGCTGTTCCGGGGCGATGTGCTGCTGCGCCACCCGCTCATACAGCCAGATGCTCAGCTCCGTGCTGAGAGGCTCACCTCGCCCCTGCATCTGCCACCTGCCCGCCATCTCGAGCACGGCCATCAGCAGCAGTGGCAGCCACGGCAGTTGTTCGCCCTGCCGCCGCCACTCGATGCCCAGCGTGAATGCCTCGTACGCCAGCTGCACGGCCTCCGCGGGGCTCGTCGTGCACAGGGTGGCGTAGCACAGGACCGCTTCCCGGTACTCCTCCAGGAGCTCGTCTTCGGGGCGCGCCCCCTGCACCGAGACCTGCGGCACTGCTGGCGGCAATGACTGGTTGGCCATGGAAGTACCCATTCTGGAAACGCACATCGACTGTGTTCGCAAGGGCGCAATCGGTCGGCGAGGACGCCCGCTGCCCTACCTGTCGGGACTGTGCTGGAGGGGTGGGGCAGCGGGGTCGGGATCAGGCGCCGAACAGCCCGGCGATCAGGGACTTGTACCGTTCGTGCCCCTTGGCGTTGGGGTGGTACGCGTCGTGGAACGCGGGGGCGACGGAGATCGGCTCGGTCAGGAAGGGGTCATTGCCGCAGATGCCGTGTCCGTCGAAGACCGGCTGGACATCCACGAACTGGATCGATCGCTTGGTCTCCCCGCCGACCTGCGCCACCACCTTCTGGATCGTCTGGTTGAGCTCCACGGCAGCGTCGTTCATCGCCTTGCGCGCCTGCGGGGTGGGGTTGAAGTTGCCCTGGACTATCTCGCACTGGCCTTGCTCATCGAACAGCTTGGGATATCCGAGGACGACGACGCGGGCATTCGGTGCGGCGTTCAGGACCGCTTCGTAGGTCTGCTTCAGCATCCCTCCCAGGGCGGTGCGCATGATCAGAAAGGACCGGTCCAGCGCGGTGCCGCAGGTGGGCGATGCCTCCCCCGGGGGACCGACATGGGGCTTGACGCACTCGGTCATCGCGTTGGCGAACTCGACGTCGTTGCCGCCGATGGTGAGCGTCACCAGGTCCGTGTCCGGGGTCAGTGCCGCCAGCTGCCCGTCACGGACGTTCTGCGTGACCGCTCCCTGGCACGCGGCGAAGGTGAAGCTGCCGATGAAGCCCTGCGGCCCGCCGTATTCCTTGGCGGCCAGAGCGCCGTAGGCCTGTTCACTGCGCTGGCAGTTGTCGTTGTGGTTGACCGAGGCAGGCGGGTTGATCACTTTCAGGTCGGGGCCGGGTGGCGTGATCGTTTTGTCGTTGGGCAGGTACGGCGCGGCGCCGGTGCCTGCCGAGTAGGAGTCGCCGAGGGCGACGTAATCCATTTTCGTTGCTGCCTGCTCCCGCGTGCCGTCAGAGATGCAGTCGGGCGTCTCTCCGTCCGTCAGGCAGCGACGCGGGGGGTCGCCCTGGGGCGGCCGGCGCGGGGCCTCGCCGCCCAGGGGCGGCGTGGCCGGGCCGCCGAGGGCCACCTGCAGGACTTGCGCCGCGGTCCCGGCGTTGTCGACTATGCGGTTTCCGACCTGGCGGGAGCCGCCCCCGTTGTTGCGCAGGATCTCGCTCAGCTTGCCCCAGTCGTGAATGGACTCATCGTCCACGCCGGTGAGTTGATACTCCTGGCCGCCCGACCAGGCGTTGTAGACGTTGCGGCTGAGATCGCGGAAGCGCGTCGCTTCCGAGATGCCGACGATCAGGGTCTGGATCGCCCGCGCCGGCTCCTGGGCGTTGGTGCTTTCGTCCACGTTGACGGTGCTGCACAGGGTCTTCACCGCGCTGTCGAAGGCCGTGGCCCCGAGCTGGACGCCGCCGAGAGCACGGTTGGCATATCCGGACGAGCCCAGGGTGTTGTAGTCCTCGGGGAAGTTGCGGGACCACTGCCAACGGTTGTCCGCGGCACGCTGCTTGAACTCCTCTGCGAGGTTGTACTTCAACGGCTTGTCGCCGAAGGGATCTGCGCAGTAGAACTGCGCGACGTACAGGTTGCTGAGGCGGACCACCGCATGCAGCTCCTGGCCCTCTGGGGCCGTGATGACGATGTCGGCGAACTTCTTGTTCTGCCCGGGGTCGGTGAAGTCGACGGCCAGCGTGGGGACTTTGCCCCCTCGTCCGGCTCGGCTGGGGTCGGGAATCTGCTCGCGTCTGCCGTTGGCGTGTGTGGTGATCGTGTCCCGCAGGGCTCTGATGAAGGCCCCGTAGCTGTCAGCCCCGGGCTGCCCGTAGTCGAGGTCCCAGGTGACCGAGGAGTAGCTCTCGTCCGGGGCGGCCCACTTCGGGGGGTCGGCGGCGTTGGCCTTGTCCTGGAACTGGGGAACCACCAAGGCGGCGCCGCCCAGCAGCGTGGCCCCGGCGAGGGAGAGCGTCAGAAACTTGGCGCTCAGCAAGCGGGAACGGCGTTTGCGCGTACGGCTGTCGGGCGCCGGCCCGGCAGCGGGGGAGGTCAGGTTCATCGGTCCCTCCGTGGAACCTCGAGTGAGCGTCAGGATCGGTCCTGTGCCGACCGGCGCAACCTACGCGCGCCTCTGCCCGGCTCGCCTCGGCCTGCAGGCCGACGGCTCGCCTCGGCCTACAGGCCGATACCCGGCTGCGACGTCAATTGATAGATGCCGGTTCCGATGGCTCAGCGGCGGTTGCAGGTGTTCGGGTCCAGGTTCCGCTCCCTCTTCGCCTCTCTGCCTGCGGGCACGTCGGTGTCAAGGATCACGTCGGCGACGGCCTCGATGTAGTAGCCCTCCGAGTAGATCTTGTTGTAGTCCCGGCCGCGCCAGGTGTTCACGGGGGGGTGGACCACGGGATCGGGCTTGCCGACAGAGAAGTTGAAATCGCCCCTCCCGGTGGCCCACTGGTACGACTCGACCTCGAAGATTGGGGCCACCCGCACATGGCGCTCCCGCGGGACCCAGAACGTGGCGAGCTCCGTGCACGGCGCAACGGGTTGCCTGAACGTCTCCGTGCGAGTCTTGGTCTTCTCCCAGCCCCACTCCCGGCTGAAGCTGCCCTTGACGCTGGCCGAGACGATGCCGTAGGAGACGTCGAAGCTGACCTCGGCTCCGACGGTGTTCGTGGCGTGCCTCTTGCTGGTGTAGGTGTTGGTGATAGTCCGCTCGTCCGTTTGCGAACCGTGGTTGGAGTACCAGGTGGAGGACTGGACCTCTTGGCCATCTGCGTCCCAGGGGTCACCGAGCTGCGGGTAGCTGCACCGCCCGCTGAAGATCTCCCACTTCCCATAGGGCTTCCAAATGGTGTACTTCAAATTGCTCTTCATCGTGGGCCCGGGATAGACGGTTTCCATGTAGTCCTTCTGGAACTTCAACTCGCCGGTCTCGACGTTGTAGGCGGCTGCGACGAGCCCTTCCGGCTTGTTGCCGCACAGATGGTGCAGCAGCCAGTCGGTGTTGCCGGGATCCACGCCCTTGATGTTGGTCGCGCCGCCCGGGGTGTTGGCCGAGGCGAAACCGGCGACGGTCAGCAGGCCGGACGCGGCCAGGGCGGTGGCGCCGACGATCAGGGCGCTCTTCTTGAGGGTCGACTTGCGAATGTGTCTCATGGGACAGGCATTCCTCGGATCGGGAAGTCAGGGGTTGTGTGAGGCGGTGCGGGAGTGGGGCCTCGGAACAGAACAGTGCTCCAGTGCGTTGGAGGCCGTTCCTCTGAGGTGGGTGTGATTCAAGACTCGCTCCGGTTAGGGCCCCTCCAGCTGACGTACAGGAGGCAGCCAAGACGGATCCAATTCACGTACTGTGGCGACCTGATGACACGGATTCGATATCCGTGTTGACTGACCCTCAGTGGGCGGTTTGTGAGTTTTTATGTGGCTCTGTCATCGCCTGATGGTGTGGCGGCGGGGCGGAATCTGCCGGTCCGGAGTTGTTGATCTGGTGATGTGACCGGGTGAGTGAACGCAAGCCGTACCCGAGTGACTTATCGGACGAGCAGTGGTCGTTGATCGAGCCGGTGATCACCGCATGGAAGGACCGGCACCGCTCGGTCAGCGGCCACCAGGGCGCCTACGACATGCGGGAGATCGTGAACGCGATCCTGCACCAGGGGCGGACCGGCTGCCAATGGGCCTATCTCCCGCACGACCTGCCGCAGAAGAGCGCGACCTACTACTCTTCGCCGCCTGGCGGGACGACGGGACCGACCAGGTCATTCATGAACTCCTGCGCTGCCAGGTCCGGGAGCACGCCCGCCGATTAGAGGACCCGACCCTGGTGGTCCTGGACACCCAGAGTGTCCACGCGGCCGCCGGAGTCCCCGCCGCCACGAGTGGCCACAGCGAGCGCAGCCTGCCGGCCTCGGCGGAGGCGACCTTCACGCCGCCGCCGCTCGCCTCCCGTGTGAAGTCGTCGACGGTGGTGTCCGCGAGCAGCCGCCCACGGCCGATGATCACCAGATGGTCCGCGATCATCGCGGTCTCGCTCATCAGGTGCGAGGAGAGCATCACCGCCCGGCCCTCGTCGGCCAGCGAACGCAGCAGATTGCGCACCCACAGCACGCCCTCTGGGTCGAGGCCGTTGACCGGCTCGTCGAGCATGACGATCGCGGGGTCGCCGAGCAGGGCCGCCGCGATACCGAGCCGCTGGCCCATGCCGAGCGAGAAGGCCCCGACCCGCTTACCGGCCACGCTGGTCAGCCCGGCCAGTTCGATGACCTCGTCCACCCGGCGCCGCGGAATGCCGTGCGTGTACGCGAGCGCCATCAGATGGCTGAACGCGCTGCGGCCGGGGTGGACGGACCTGGCCTCCAGCAGGGTGCCGATCTCGCGCAGCGGTGCCATGTGCTTCGCGTACGACTTGCCGTTGACCGTCACCGAGCCCTTGGTGGGGGAGTCCAGGCCGACGATCATGCGCATGGTGGTGGACTTGCCGGCACCGTTGTGGCCGAGGAAGCCGGTGACCTCACCGGGCTTGACGGTGAAACTCAGCTCGTCGACGACGGTCTTGTCGCCGTACCGTTTGGTCAGCTCACGCGCTTCGATCACGGGTGTGGGCCTTTCCCTCGGACTCGGCCGGGCGAGCGCCGCGGCCTGTGCACTCGACGTTAGAAGCGCGGCCGGCCCGAGCCCTGGGACCACGGGGGACACTTGACCGCCCGAGTGGTACGGCGGTGCCACTCGCCGCTGATCACCGGTACGCCTCAGGTAGGACACCCCGGCGGGTAGGCGGGGGAGCCGGCCCACCGCCGCGCACTGGAGGTCGTGGAGACGGCGCATGTCCCAAACAGGCAATCCGCCATGTCTCCCACGGGAAAGACCTGGCCACGGCTCTAGGGGTTCACTGTCGGCCACCTCGACGAAAAGGAGCCGAAACATGCCCGAGGAAGCCAGGTCGGAATTCTGGAAGGGCCTCAAGCCGATCACCGACTCGGTGAAGCCCGACGCGCAACCGGAGGTCTATCTGTCCCAGGTGACCACCGACGACGACCGGTACTACGCACCGCTCAGCGAGACCGTCGGCTCGCGCCCGCTGTGGATCAACGTCAAGGACAACTCCTGGGCCGACATCCTCTGCGCCAAGCAGGCCGGACTCGTCAACCGGCACTACCACCCGCACGAGGTCTTCGCGTACACGATCTCCGGCAAGTGGGGCTACCTGGAGCGGCCCTGGACCGCGCGGGCCGGTGACTTCGTCTACGAGGCCCCCGGCGAGGGACACACGCTGGTGGCCTACGAGAGCGACGAGCCGATGAAGGCGTTCTTCATCGTCAAGGGTCCGTTGATCTGGCTGGACGAGGACGGCAACACCACCGGCTACTTCGATGTCCACGACTACATCGAGCTGTGCAGGAACCACTACGAGAAGGTCGGCATCGGTGCCGACTACGTCAACTCACTCTTCCGGTGACCCCGGCCCTACCGCTCGAACGAGGTTTCGATGCCACGTATCCGTCCCCGCATGCGGCCCGAGGCAGAAGCGTCCGCGGCCACCGGCACCACTGCCCGCCGCTATGAGAACCGGCTGCTGCTGATCCTTTTCCTGGCCTTCGGATTCGTCTTCTTCGACCGCCAGGCGTTGCCGTTCCTTGCCCCGTTCATCAGCAAGGAAATCCATCTGTCCAACACCGAGCTGGGCACACTGTCCGGAGTGCTGGCACTCACGTGGGCACTGTCCGGGCTGGTGGCCGGCCATCTGTCGGACAAGCTCGGCAGACGCAAACCCATTCTGATCGCCGCGGTGGTCCTCTTCTCCTGCTTCTCCGCGGCGGGCGGGCTGATGACCGGCTTCCTCGGTCTCCTCGTCGCCCGGGCCCTGATGGGCGTGGCGGAGGGAGCCGTGCTGCCGCTGGCCCAGTCACTGATGGTGGAGGCCTCCCGGGAGAGCCGTCGCGGGGCACGCGACAAACCCGGCGACGTCGGCGATCATCCCCGGGATACTGGTCGCCCATGGATGAGGTCGAAGTCGTCGTCGCCCATTCCGAGCGCGCGACTCTGCGCGTCGGCGACGTGTTCTTCAAGGTGGACGCCGATCAGGCGCGCATTGACGTCGAAGTCGAGGCGATGTCCCTCGCGCCGGTCCCGACCCCGGAGGTCCTGTGGCGCAAGCCGCCCGTGCTCGCGATCGCCGCACTCCCGGGGACGACGCTTGGGCGCCTCGGCGGGCCGTCGGCCGGGTCGCCGGCGGCGTGGGCCGCGGCGGGCGCCGCCATCCGGAAGCTGCACGAAGCGCCGCTGCCGCCCCGGCCGGGCAGGGCCGGCCGGAGCATCGTCGCGCTGGCGGCGGAACTCGACGACGAGTGCGAGTTGCTCGTGACGAACGGTGTCCTGCCCGCCGACCTGGTCACCCGAAACCGCCAGGTCGCCGAGGCCGCGCTCCGGCCGTGGACTCCGGCGTTCACGCACGGCGACCTGCAGATCGCGCACGTCTTCGTCGACGGCGACGAGGTCACGGGCATCATCGACTGGTCCGAGGCGGGCCAGGGTGATGCCCTGTACGACCTCGCCACCTTCACGCTCGGACACGAGGAGCACCTCGACGACGTCATCGCCGGCTATGGCCAGGAAATCGACCTCGACGTGATCCACGCGTGGTGGTCGTTGCGAAGCCTGCTGGCAGTTCGCTGGCTGATCGAGCACGGCTTCGACCCGTTCGCGCCGGGCTGTGAGGTCGACGTGCTGAGATCCCGGATGTGAAACCGAACTCGAACTGCTGGTTGGGGCACTGTTGGCGGTCCGCTGTACGAGCCCTGCGCCGGCGGTGGTGGAGGCCCCGTTGATCTCGGCGGCCTTGCCGCTGTGCCGGGCCAGCAGGATGTGGGGGCCCGGGCCGCTGGGTGATTCGCCCAGCTGGGCCTCCCACCTGGTGTTGGATCAGCGCACGCCGACCGCGAACGGCGTGGTCGGCGCCGTGTCCAGCGGCCCGGCGGTGGCCGGTGCCTGTCCCGCGCCGAGCAGGGACAGGCCCACGCCCGTCGCTCCGGCCGCGCTCAAGCTGAGGAACGTCCGTCGTTGCATGGTCACGGGATGACTCCTGGGTGGGGGATGGGTGGAGCGTTCGGCGTTCCCCGCAGTTGCCTCGGACCGCGTGCCAGGTGGAGTGCGGAACACCACCCGAAGGGCCGGCGCGACCGGGAAGCGACGGAGGCTATGAGATGGTCGAGTCGTATGCGCCGCGTGCGGGAACGACGTCGATGACCGCCGTGACCGGTCCTGTGCGGGTCGTCCCGGTGACCGTCACCTCACCCGGCCTGTCGGTCGCGCCGGGTGGCAACGGCTGCCATCGGACCGGGACGCTGGTGATCCTGTTGTTGGCGGTGGTGAGCATGCGGATGGAGGAGGGCAGCCTCGGAGCGGCACCCACCACGGTGGCGGTGTAGAAGGTGTCCTGGAGGATGTGCTTGGCGCGGCTGGCGTTGAAGACGTTGATGGACGCGTGCGGCTCCCACGTGTTCGCCAGTCCGGGCACGGCCCGGAACATCGGCTGGTAGCCGGCCGGCTCCCACACCAGCACGCCTGAACCGCGGTTGTCGACCACGTCGTTGGCGGCCTGGAACACTCTCCGGATGGCGTCCGCCTGGCCCTGGATCGTTCGGGGGAACGGTGAGTTGGGCACTGGCGAGCCCTCACCGCCCGATGCGGGGTAGGCGGTTTCGGCTACGTCGATCTCGTAGCCGGGATGGGTGGTGGCCATGGCGTTCAGATTGCGGTCCAGCGCCTCGGGGGGCAACTGCTTGTCCCGTGCCGAGCAGGTACATGCCTACGCCCGCGGCTTCGGCTGCGCTCAGGGGCAGGAAGCTACGCCATTGCAGGGTCATGAAGGCTCCTGGTGTGGGGGTGTGAGGAGCGTTGCTCGATCAGGCGCCGGAAAGGGGAATCGGTGATGCTGCGGCGGTGACGCTGACCGAGGTGGTGGGGGGAGTGACCGTGGGGGGTGGTCAGGTCGGCGTTTTGCGCACAGTGGAGGACGTACCGGCCTTGCCCGTGGCAGCGACCGCGGTGGCGATCGATGTGGCGTGGTCCTGCGAGCGGAGGCACGGCGAGCCGGTGAACACCGGCCGACCGGTGACTCGATCATGGCGAAAGCCCCTCGCGCCCATCTGATGGGGGATGAGAATTCCGCGGAAGCGCCGCAGAGGTGCTTCTCCTTTCACTCGTCGTGCGCCGGGGTGCTTTTGGGAGCGTTCCCATGGGGCTTGCAACAGTCAGAGTCCCGATCGGGTGCCTATCTGTCAATCATCGGAGCCCAACTCTGTTGCCTTCGACGCGCATTCGACAGATCGCAGTGCGGCAGGCGCTGTGTGGTGTCTCCGCGGTCCGCCCGGTCCCGCCCGCGGCGGTCCGTCGTCAGCCGTGACCGACGCCTGGTAGTGCTCGGCGATGCCCGGCAGGTCCCAGGCCTGGAGCGGGTTGCGGTCAGCCTCCGTGTCCAGATCCTGCTGCCGCGCGCGGAATACGGTCACCGCTCCCCGCGCCAGGTCTGCCACCTCGATCCACCCCTTGGGGGTCAGGGGGTGCGGCGACACCCAGAGCGCGTCGTACAGCGGCGCGAATCCGCGCCAACGCAGCGCGGTGCGCAACGCGCGCCGCCGCGTGCTCTCCCGTTCCCGACGGAGAAGGCGATCAGTGTCCACTGTCCGTCCCATGAGTCGGGTTGCGTCGTGAATGCGAATGCCGTCGGCGGCAATGGAGCGCGCTGCGTTCCAGACCGACCGGCACCGAGTCAGCACTCCGTCAACCCCGTGCTGGTTCCGTGCTGACTTCGAGGGCCGGGGACGGGCCGGTGTCGGAACACCGTAGGAACGCGCAGGTCAGGGGCACATGTGGTGGGCAGCCCATTCACGGCATGGATGGTGCGGATACGGGATCCCGATCGCGCAGAGGATGGCGACCGGGCACCCGGCTGTCCATAGTCGTCCCTACCCGCACGCCGCTGTCCGGATCAGCCGCCGCATGCGGCTCTCCGCCGGCATGCCGAGCACCGTCGGTGCCTGTGAAAACGCGTGCCCTCTCCCTTACACCGTCCCCGGTACACCGTCCCTGGAGTCGCCATGCCCGGTTCCGTCCCCTCGCCGTCCTCCGCCGCGGCCGACGACGCCGTTCCGTCGCCCGTCACTGTCTCGGGCCCGGCCCATCTGTTGCGCGTGATCCTGCTGATGGCGGGCAGCTGTCTGCCGATCCTCGGAGCGGTGCTGATCGCTCCGGTGCTGCCGAAGATGGAGGACCACTTCGCGTCGGTCCCGGGGGCCAAGGCGCTCGTTCCCCTGGCGCTGACCGTCCCGGCGCTGTCACTGGCACTGCTGGCGCCGTTCGCCGGGGTGATCGTGGACCGGCTGGGCCGCAAGCGCCTGCTGATCGTGGCGACCGCCCTGTACGCCGTGTTCGGCACGGCACCGCTCTGGCTGGAGTCGCTGGGCGCGATCATCGCCAGTCGCGCCCTGGTCGGTGTGGCCGAGGCCGCCATCATGACCTGCTGCACCACCCTCATCGGCGACTACTACAGCGGTCGGCAGCGGGTGAAGTACCTGACGCTGCAGACCATGTGCGCCTCGATGTCGGCCACCGCCTTCTTCGTGCTCGGCGGCGCCGTCGGCTCGGCGGGCTGGCGCATGCCTTTCTGGATCTACGCCGTGAGCCTGCTGATCGCCCCGCTGATGGCCGTCGCCCTGCCCAACCCGGCGGCCGGCCCAGCCGCCGACGGGGCCCCGGCCGCCGACGAGGCCCCGGCCCGGGCGGAGACCCGCCGGGCGTTCCCCTGGCGGCAGTTGGCGGGCATCTGCGCCCTCACCTTCTTCGGCGCGATGGTCTTCTACACCGTCCCGGTGGAGATGGCGTACCTCCTCGACGACGTCGGGGTGGAGAGCTCCGGTGTGATCGGCATGGCCACGGCTGCCGCGAGTGCTGCCACGGTGGCCGGTGCGATGTCCTTCGCCCGCCTGAAGCGCTCTCCGGAGCCGGTGCTGCCCGTCGTCTTCGCCCTCTGCGCGGCCGGTTTCAGCGTGATGTTCCTCGCGGGCAACGCCCCGCTGCTGGTCGTCGGAGCGGTGATCAACTGCCTGGGCACCGGCATGTTGTTGCCGGCCCTCCTGACCAGTGCCATGTCCCGGTTGGCGTTCGAGGACCGGGGCCGGGGGACCGGTCTGTGGACGGCGGCCTTCTTCGGCGGGGAGTTCGTCTGCCCGCTGGTGCTGCTCGCCGTGGAGTCGCAGGTCGGCAGCCTTTCCGGTGCGGTGGGTCTGCTGGGGCTGGCCGCCGCCCTCGTCGCGGCGGGACTGGTGGCGGCCCGCCGCCGCGCGGGCGCCGCGGCGCCCCGGCCGCTGCTGGAACAGTCGTCCTGAGGGGCGGATACTCCCGCCTGCCGCCTGCCGCCTGCCGCCTGCCGCCTGCCGCCTGCCGCCTGCCGCCTGCCGCTGCCGGCCGGGGGTGGCGGCAGCGGCACGGTGCCCGGTCACCCGCCCTCCGCACCGGGTGCGGCCGTCGCCCCGGCGGCCGTCGCCCCGGCGTTCGTCAGCGTCGCGCCCACCTCCGCGGCCTTCTGCCGCAGCCAGATGTGGGCCGCGTCCTGGGTGTGTACGGGATGCCACCACAGTGCTTCCCGGACCGGAACGGCCTCGAAGGGGCAGGGCAGGACCCGCACCGCGGCGGAGCTGACCGCTGTCCGGGCCAGATGTTCCTGGATCATCGCGACCCGGCGGGTGCCCTCGACCATGTGCGGCAGCAACTGGAACGTCTGCACCGAGACCTCCACCCGGGGGCTGATGCCGATCATGCTGAGCTGGCGTGCCACCGGTGCGTCGTAGGGGCGCTGGTAGACGGCCCAGGGAAGGCGTGACAGCTGGTCGAGAGTGAGTTCGTCGCCGATCTCGGGATTGTCGTCGGCGACCAGGCACAGCCAGCGGTCGCTGAAGAGTTCGACGGCGGGGAGGCCGTTGATGACGCCGTGCGGCATCAGCAGTCCGTCGGCCGTGCTCAACACCGTCGCGGGATTCTCCACGACGGAGGGTGCCGGGTGCTGGAAGGTGAACCGGATGCCGGGTGCCTCCCGGTGCACGGCGCGGGAGAGCGCGGCGCCGAACACGGCCACCCCGTAGTCGGAGGCGAGGAGCGTGAACTCGCGGGTCTCGGCGCCCGGGTCGAAGTCGGCCTGACTCGAGAAGACCCGCTCCAACAGGTCGCAGGCGGTCGCGCTGCGATCGCGCAGGGCGGTGCCGAGCGGCGTCAGCTCATAGGAGTTGCCGGTGCGGGCGAGCAATTCGTCGTCGAAATGGCGGCGCAGCCGGGACAGCGCCGCGCTCATCGCCGGCTGGCTCAGACCGATGCGCTCCCCGGCCCGGGTGACATTGCGTTCCTCCAGCAGCGCGCGCAGGGCGACGACCAGATTGAGATCGAGTCGGGACAGATTCACCAGACACCACCCAGCAGCAAACGGGACCATCCACCGCGTGGGGCCATCCACCACGTGGATATATCAGATCCACAGGATTGATCTCCGTGATTCGTCGATGAGCGTCAGAGTAGACCGCAATTCAGCGGGAGGACATCTCATGGCAACACTCGCGCGCCCTGCCGGCCCGTTCGCGCTCGGCACGTTCTCGGCCCCGGACGGGGAGCCGTTCCCCGGCCTGCTGACCATGGACCGGGTCCTCGACCTGAGCCGGACCCTGGCCTGGGAGCCGTCCGGCATACGCGCCGTTCTGGAGCGGTGGGAGGAGGCCCTCCCGGTCCTGCGCACCCTCGCGCACGAGGATGCCCTCGACTGGCGGCCTCTGGACGGCCTGCGGGTGCACGCACCGGTCGAGCCCCGCCAGATCTTCCAGTCCGGTGCCAACTACCGGCAGCACGTGATCGATCTGGAGGTCGCCCACCGCGCCCCCGACGACCCGCGCAGTGTCGAGGAGGCCCGCGCGGAGATCGCCGCCGTCATGGACCGGCGGGCGGCGGAGGACCTGCCGTACGTGTTCATCGGCCTGCCCAGCACCATCGCCGGCCCGTACGACGACGTCGTGCTCCCCTCCTGGGCGAAGAAGCCGGACTGGGAGCTGGAGCTGGCGGCCGTCATCGCCAAGCCCGCCTACCGGGTGTCCGCCGAGGAGGCCCTGGAGTACGTCGCCGGGTACACCATCGCCAACGACCTCACCGACCGCGCCACCGTCTTCCGCCGGGACATGCCCGCCATCGGCACCGACTGGCTGCGCTGCAAGAACGCCCCGGGCTTCACCCCGCTCGGCCCCTGGATCGTCCCCGCCGAGTCCATCACCGACCCCGGTGACCTGCGAGTCACGCTGAAGCTCAACGGCGAGACCATGCAGGACGAGTCCACCAAGGACATGCTCTTCGGCGTCGCGCGGCTGGTGTCGTACATCTCCCGGACCGCCCGGCTCCTGCCCGGCGACCTGGTGCTGACGGGCTCCCCGGCGGGCAACGGCATCCACTGGGGGCGGCTGCTGCGCGAGGGCGACGTCATGGAGGGCTCCATCACCGGTCTCGGTGTGCAGCGCACGCGTTGTGTGGAGGAGAAGGCATGACGCCGGACCGCACCGACCCTGAGGGCGCGATCGCCGAGGCCGCCAAGGAGTACTCCAACTGGGGCCGTTGGGGTGAGGACGACGTGCTCGGCACGCTGAACTTCCTCGACGAGGCCAAGCGGCGCGAAGGCGCGGCCCTCGTACGCCGGGGCGTCAGCTTCTCGCTCTCGCAGCGCTTCGACATGAACGGCCCGCAGAAGGGCTGGCGCCGCCGCACCAACCCGGTACACACCATGCTCGACACGGGCACCGACGCCGCCCTGGGCAACCAGGGCTTCCCGCACGGCATCGGCGGCGCGGACGACGTGATCGCGATGCCGTTGCAGTGCTCGACCCAGTGGGACGGGCTCGGGCACATCTTCGACCACGGCAAGGCATGGAACGGACGGGACGCGGAGAAGGTCGTCACCTCCGACGGCGACCTGGTCACCGGCATCGAGCACATGGCGCCTCACGTGGCCGGTCGTGGCGTGCTGCTGGACGTGGCCAGGGCCATCGGCGGCGACGGCTCCCCGGAGCTTTCCGACGGTTTCGCGATCACCGAGGAGCACCTGACCGCGACCGCCGAGGCCCACGGCGTGCGCGTCGGCCGCGGGGACATCGTCCTCGTCCGCACCGGGCAGCTGGCCCGTGCCAAACGCGACGGCTGGGGCGACTATGCGGGCGGACCCGCGCCGGGCCTGTCCTTCACCACCGCCGGCTGGCTGCACCGCACCGAGATCGCCGCGATCGCCACCGACACCTGGGGCTTCGAGGTACGGCCCAACGAGTTCGACCACGCCTTCCAGCCCCTGCACCAGATCGTCATCCCCAACATGGGCCTGCTGATCGGCGAGATGTGGGACCTCGACGCGCTCGCCGAGGACTGCGCGGCCGACGGCGTGTACGAGTTCTGGCTCACCGCCGCGCCCCTGCCCATCACCGGGGCCGTCGGCTCACCGGTCAACCCGATCGCCGTCAAGTAGCCCTCGCGGCCCCCGGACGCGCTCCCTCGGACAGCGACGGAGCATCCGGCCCGCACCCCACCCCCCACCTTCTGGCCCGCGCCCTCGGCGGGCGAGCCGCACCCAGCCGCCCCGCACCGCGCGGCCCAACCCCGGGAGGTATCCCCGACATGGCTGACAACCCCACCCTCTCCCAGCCTCCGGCTGGAGGGAGTCCCTGCGTCCTGGTCATCGGCGGGGGCGCCTCCGGCAGCGCCGTCACCATCCTGCTGCGCCGCGCCGGCATCGCCGTCGACCTCATCGAGGCGAAGCCCGACTGGAACGCCACCACCGGCTCCGGCATCACCCTCCAGGGCAACGCCCTGCGGGTCCTGCGCGAACTGGGTGTGTGGGAAGAGGTGGAGGCCTCCGGATACCCCTTCGGCTCGCTGGGCGTGACCGCACCCGACGGCACCGTCCTGTTCGTCGCCGAGGACATCCGAACCGGCGGCGAGGACCTGCCCGCCACCCTCGGCATGCAGCGCCCCCGGCTCCAGCAGATCCTCATCGACGCGGTCCGCGCCTCCGGCGCCGGCGTTCGCCTCGGCACCACCGCCGTCGCGCTGGAGCAGGACGCCGACGGCGTCGCGGTGCGCTTCAGCGACGGCGGCGAGGGCCGCTACGACCTGGTGATCGGCGCCGACGGCCTCAACTCCGCCACCCGAGCCGCGATCGGTATCACCGACAAACCCGAGCCCACCGGCATGGCGATCTGGCGCGTCGCCGCCCCCCGCCCCGAGACCGTGACCCGCACCGACCTCGCCTTCGGCGGGCCCGCCTACATCGCCGGCTACTGCCCCACCAGCGAGAACACCCTCTACGCCTATGTCGTCGAGGCATGCCGCGACCGCGCGTCCATCGACCCGTCCAGCTACGCCGACGAGATGCGCCGCCTGGCGCGGGCCTACGGCGGGGTCTGGCGGGAGATCACCGAGCACATCACCGACCCGGAGAAGGTCAACTACACCTGGTTCGACCGCCTGCTGGTCGAGGGCTCCTGGCACCGGGGCCGGGTCGTGCTCATCGGCGACGCCGCCCACTGCTGCCCGCCCACCCTCGCCCAGGGCGCGGCCATGTCCCTGGAGGACGCCTCCGTGCTCGCCGAACTGCTCACCAGCGGACGCGACTGGGACGGCGAACTGCTCCAGACCTACCACGACCGCCGCGTCCCCCGGGTGCGCACCGTGGTCGAGGCGTCCGTGCAGATCGGTCAGTGGCAGTTGGACGGCGTGCGCGACGCGGACATGGCCGGGCTGATCGGCCGCACCATGAACCTCCTCAAGGAGCGCCCATGACCACCGAGGCATCCTGCGCGCCGACCATCGACGTCCACGCCCACCTCCTGCTCCCCGAGGTCGAGGAGGCCGTCGCCAACCATCCTGGCCTGGGCGAGGCCCGCGATCTCGACGTCCGCCGCAACGGCCACGCCGCCCTGGCGGTCAGCGGTCCCATGGTCGGCGAGCGGGTGCCCCGGCTGACGGACGCCGCGGTGCGCCTGGCGGCCATGGACGAGGCCGGTGTGGACGTCCAACTGGTGAGCCCCTCACCGAACCACTACCACTACTGGGCCGGGCCCCGGCTGGCCGAGCGGGTGTGCGGGCTGGCCAACGAGGGCACCGCCGCCCACTGTGCCAAGGCCCCCGACCGGTTGCACGGCCTCGGCCTGGTCCCGCTCCAGCACCCCGACCTCGCGGTCGCTCTCCTCGACCACGCACTGGACCAGGGACTGAGAGGCGTGGAGATCTCCTCGCACGCTCCAGGGCCCGGCGGGACGCGGGAGGTGGAACTCTCCGACCGGCGTCTCGGGCCCTTCTGGACCCGCGCGGAGGAGACCGGCGCCCTGGTCTTCCTGCACCCGTTCGGCTGCACCCTCGACGAGCGCCTGGACCAGTGGTACCTGTCCAACACGGTCGGCCAGCCCACCGAGAACGCCGTCGCGCTCTCGCACCTGATCTTCTCCGGTGTCCTGGACCGCCATCCCGGGCTGAAGCTGATCGCGGCACACGGCGGCGGCTACCTTCCCACCCACATCGGCCGCTCCGACCACGCCTGGCGGGCCCGCCCCGACGCCCGGGCCTGCGCCCACGAGCCGAGCAGCTACCTGGAGCGGCTGTACTTCGACTCCCTCGTGCACGACCCCCATGTGCTCCGAGCCCTGATCGGCACCGTCGGAGCCGACCGGGTGCTGCTCGGCTCCGACTTCCCGTTCGACATGGGCACCGAGGATCCGCTGAGCGCGCTGCGCGCCGCCGATCTGCCCGACCAGGACTTCCACGCGGTGCGGGGCGGCAACGCCGCCGCCCTGCTCAACCTCGTCTGAGGAGGAACCCCCCCATGAGCAACCGCCTGCTCACTCATCTCCGGCACGTCGACCTCGCCGTGCCCGACTACGACAAGCAGCTCGACTTCTACGCCGGCGTCTGGGGCCTGACCAAGGTCGCCGACGACTCCGGCATCTCCTTCCTCGCCGCCGAGGGCAGCCCCGAACAGTACGTCGTACGGCTGCGCCAGGCCGAGGAGAAGCGCCTCGACCTCGTTTCCTACGGAGCCGCGAGCGCGGCCGACGTCGACACGCTCGCCGACCAACTCCTCACGGGCGGCGTGCAGTTGATCTCTCAGCCGGGGAAGCTCGACACCCCGGGCGGCGGTTACGGCTTCCGCTTCTTCGACGTCGACGGCCGCACCATCGAGGTCTCGGCCGACGTCGAGGCCCGGCAGCACCGCAGGCTCGAGGAGAAGGAGTCGATCCCGGTCCGCCTGTCGCACGTGGTGCTCAACTCTCCCGACCTGAACAGGACGAGGGAGTGGTACGAGACCCACCTCGGCTTCCGCCTCTCCGACACGCTCAGCTCGCCGCACATGGGCGAGGTCATGCACTTCATGCGGATCAGCAACCAGCACCACTCGATGGCGATCGCGCAGGGCCCGCACACCGCGCTGCACCACGTCTCCTTCGAGATGCGCGGCCTGGACGAGTACATGCGCGGCTCCGGCCGGGTCATGCGGGCCGGGTTCAGGAAGGTGTGGGGCCCCGGCCGCCACATGGCGGGCGACAACACCTTCACGTACTTCCTCGACCCGCACGGCAACACGGTCGAGTACACGACCGAGCTGGAGGAGCTGGACGAGGACACCTGGCACCCGCACGTCTACGACTTCTCCCAGCCCGAGGTCACCGACCAGTGGGGCACGGCGAACCCGATGAACGAGCTGGTCGCCAAGGAGTCGTTCAACGACCCTGACCGCGGCTGCTTCGTCGCCCCGCCGGTCTGACCGGCGAGACCCCCGGTCTCCGGTCTCCGGGGGCGCGGTGGCCCCGTCCACCGCCTCGACTCCCCGCGCCGCGCCCCCGGCCTCCGTCCCCGCCCCTCACGCCGACGACAGGAACATCGCCATGCGTTTCGCCTCGTACGAGTACCAGAACCGACGACATGCGGCGGTCGTCGCCGAGGACGGCACGCTGCGCCCGCTGCCCGGTGTCCGGTCCCTGACCGGACTGCTCGCCGAGGGAGGCGGCCTGCCGCACCTGCTCGACGCGGGCGCCGCTGCGATCGGTGCGCCGGCCGGCCCCCACGTCTCCGACGTACGACTGCTGCCCCCGCTCCAGCCGCCCACCGTGCGGGACTTCGTCACCTTCGAGGAACACGTCGAGGGCGTACGGCGGTCCGTGGACGGGGCCGCCGGAGTCCCGGAGCGGTGGTACGCCGCCCCGACGTTCTACTTCGGCAATCCCTACGCGGTGTACGGCCCGCACGACGACATTCCCATGCCGCCGGGGTCGAGCGTGCTCGACTTCGAGCTGGAGGTCGCCGCCGTGATCGGCACCGAGGGCCGCGACCTCACCCCCGAGCAGGCCCGCGACCACATCGTCGGCTACACGGTCTTCAACGACTGGTCCGCCCGTGACCTGCAGTCCGCCGAGATGAAGGTCGGCCTCGGCCCGTGCAAGGGCAAGGACACCGCCACCACCCTGGGCCCGTACCTGGTCACCGCCGACGAACTGGAGGAGCACCGCGACGCGGACGGCTTCCTGCGCCTGGCGCTGACCGCCGGGATCAACGGCGAGGTGGTCGGCGAAGACCTGCTGTCCAACATGAGCTGGACCTTCGAGGAGATGGTCGCCTACGCCTCGCGGGGAACATGGGTGCGTCCCGGCGACGTCCTCGGCTCGGGCACCTGCGGCAACGGCGGCTGCCTCGCCGAGCTGTGGGGCGTACGGGGCAGGCAGGACCCGCCGCCGCTCCAGCCCGGCGACACGGTCACACTCACCGTCGAGGGCATCGGCGCCGTCTCCAACACCGTGGTGACAGGGCCGGATCCGGTGCCGGTCCCGGTCGCCCGGCGCCGCCCCCGGGAGCGGCCGTGAGCGCCCTTCGGTCCCGGCGACTCCTCGGCAAGCTCGTGGTCGTCACCGGCGCGGCCCGTGGCCAGGGTGCCGCGGAGGTCGAGACGCTGACCCGCGAGGGCGCCCGCGTCATCGCCACCGACGCGACCGAGGCGCCCGGTTGCCGCCGCCTCGATGTCACCAGCGAGAAGGGCTGGGCGCGGCTCGCCGCCGAACTGCGGGAGGCCTACGGACAGGTGCACGGCCTGGTCAACAATGCGGGCGTCACCTGGCGCGCCCGCATCGACGACGTACGCCCCGAGGACATGGCCCGCGTCCACGCCGTCAACGTCACCGGTCCCCTCCTGGGCATCCAGCACCTGCTTCCGCTGATGCGCGCGGGCGCGTCGATCGTGAACGTCGGTTCGTCCGCGGCGCTGACCGCCCACTACCCGGTCGCCTACACCGCCAGCAAATGGGCGCTGCGCGGACTGTCGAAGACCGCCGCCATGGAACTGGGGCCGCGCGGCATCCGCGTGAACACCATCCACCCCGGCTTCATCGAGACGGAGATGACCGCCTCCGCCGCGCCCGCGTTCCGCGAGGCGAACCTCCGGGGGACGCCGCTCGGCCGCACCGGAACCGTCGACGACGTCACCCCGCTCGTCACCTTCCTCCTCTCGGACGACGCGGCCTTCATCACCGGCGCGGAGATCCCCGTCGACGGCGGCCTGACCGCGCACGGCGGCGCCAAACCGATCTCGGACGCCCTGCGCGGGGACGCCTGAACCCGGGCCCAAGCCGAGGCAACGCGCGGAAATTCCCTCGCGCTGTGAGGCGAACTGACTGAGACTCGCCCCATGGCTGACATGGGGGCGTTCCGGGACGCGGTCACCGCGTGGGCGGCGGGTGGCCCGGAGGCCCCCGCGTACGAACTGGCCGCGCGGCTGCCCGTCCGGACGGTCGTGCTGCTCGAAGGGCTGAGCGACGTCGCGGCGGTCGACGCCCTGGCGGAGAGGCGCGGCCGCGACCTGGCGGCGGAAGGCGTCTGCGTCCTGTCGATCGGCGGTGCGATGAGCGTCGGTCGCTACGCCCGGCTCCTCGGTTCACCCGGTCTGGGTCTCCGCCTCACGGGGCTGTGCGACGAGGCGGAGCGTCCCTACTACGCCCGCGGCTTCGAACGGGCGGGTGCGGCGCCCCAGGGCTTCTTCGTCTGCGCTGCGGACCTGGAGGACGAGCTCATCCGCGCGCTCGGCGTGCCACGGGTGGCGGAACTCGTCCAACAGCAGGGCGATCTGCGGCCCCTGCGCACCTTCCTGCGCCAGCCGGCCCAGCAGGGCCGCGCCGCGGAGCAGCAGTTCAGGCGCTTCCTCGGAACGAAGAAGGGCCGCAAGATCCACTACGGCCGTGTCCTCGTCGAGGCGCTCGACCCCGACCGCGTTCCCGCTCCACTCGACGACCTGCTCTGCAGCCTCTGAAGGCCGACGGGCGGAGTCCGAACTTCCGGCGGGCATGGAGCGTTGTACCGGACGCGAGATCGCACACACGACACAGCGAGGGGGTTTGCCGTGACGGACATGACGGCCGCGGTCGAATCGGTGGAGCAGCTCTGCACGGGCTGGCGCGCCATGGTGCTCGACCGGGACGAGAACGCGGACGTGCGGGACCTCCCGGGCATCGCCGTCCGCTGGGCCGACTGCCGCTTCGCGTTCTGGAACGCGGTGACACTGACCGACGTCGGCGCGGACAGGGCGTTACTCGAACAGCGCCTCGGCCAAGTGGCGGACGTCATGCGCTCCAAGGAACAGCCCGGTTTCCTGTGGCTCTTCGAGGATCTGCTCGCGGACGACGCACGCGCGGCGCTGGACGAGGCGACGGAGCGCGCGGGCCTGGCCTACGCCTTCCCCGGCACGGGCATGGCCGGCGACCTGCTGCCGATCCCGGAGCCGCACCATCCCGACCTGACGTTCGAGCGGGTCAGCACCGACGAACAGCTGCGGGCCTACGCGGACATCAATGCGCGCGCCTATGGCTTCCCCCTGGAGGAGGCCCGCGACGGCATCGCGGGCTCCACGCTGTGGAAGAAGGAGGTGTACGCCTACCTGGCTCTGCGCGACGGCGCGCCGGTCGCCTGCGCGGCGACGGTCGAGGCGGAGGGCCGCCTGTTCGTCGTGCTCGTCGCCACCGAGCCGGACGCGCAGCGCCGGGGATACGGCGAGGCCGTGACCCGCAAGGCGCTGTACGAGGGCGCCCGCGCCACCGGACTGGCCCGGGCCACCCTGCACGCGACCGCCGCCGGAGCACCCGTCTATCCGCGGATCGGCTTCGAGCCGAACACCCCGATGCGTTTCTACTCACTGGCCGGCTGAGGGGCCGAGCCGCACGCACCGTGCCGACGGCGGGAGGTGCATCACCTGTCAAGATGGTGACAAAGGGCGTGGCCGGCTCTGTGTGCGAGGCTGGTTCCGCTTGGACATACGCCGACATACGCCGAGAGAAAGGTGGCGCGTCATGAGCGACGTCGAGGAGAGGGCGCTGCTGGCGGGTGGCTGCTTCTGGGGCATGCAGGAGCTGATCCGGTCGCTCCCCGGGGTACTGCGCACCCGGGTGGGCTACAGCGGCGACGACGACAAGCCCCGCCCCACCTACCGTGACCACGGCAAGCACGCGGAGTCGATCGAGATCGTCTTCGATCCCACGGCCACCGACTACCGCACGATCCTGGAGTACTTCTTCCAGATCCACGACCCGACCACGAAGAACCGGCAGGGCAACGACATAGGCCTCAGCTACCGCTCCGCCATCTTCTACCTCGATGAGGAACAGCGCCGCGTCGCCCAGGAGACCATCGCCGATGTCGAGGCGTCCGGGCTGTGGCCGGGTTCGGTGGTCACCGAGGTCGTACCGGCCGGCCCGTTCTGGGAGGCCGAACCGGAGCACCAGGACTACCTCCAGCGCTACCCGGACGGCTACACCTGCCACTTCCCGCGCCCGAACTGGCGCCTGCCCAAGCGCGAAGAGTCCTGATCATCGGGCGAGGGCGGTGCCGCCGGCACCGCCCACCCGGAGGCGATCTTCACCCGCGTCGCCAGCTTCCCCGTGC
>NZ_JBEYZD010000083.1:0-39678 GCF_040645895.1 Streptomyces olindensis
ACCGCGGTGGCCACCATCATCCTGCTGTTCCTGGCGCTGCCCATCGTCGTCATCCTCGTCACCTCCTTCAGCAACAACGCCTTCGCCTCCTTCCCACCCGAGGCATGGACGCTGAACTGGTACAAGGCCCTGTTCGCCGACGGCAGCAAATGGCCCGCCGCACTGTCGCTGAGCGCCCTGATCGCCGCCATGAGCACCGTGTTCTCCCTGATCATCGGGGTCACTGCCGCCACGGCCCTGGTCCGCAGCGAACTCCCCCTGCGCTCCGCCGTCTTCGCGCTGGTCCTCGGCCCGCTGGTCATCCCCCAGATCGTCACCGCACTGGGCCTGTTTCTGTTCTTCGAACCGGCGGCAATGCTGGGCAGCCCGATCGCCATCGCCCTCGGGCACACCGTGCTCGCCTCACCCATCGCGGTCCTGATCCTGATCGCGACCCTGCGCGGCATCGACGAACGCCTCGAAGACGCCGCCGCCAGCATGGGCGCCGGCCGCCTCACCATCGCCCGGAAGATCACCTTCCCTCTGGCGGCCCCCGGGATGATCGCGGCGGCGATCTTCTCCTTCATCACCAGCTTCGACGAGTTCTACATCTCCCAGTTCCTCTCCTCGGTCGACACCGTCACCCTGCCCGTGCAGGTCTACAACTCCCTCACCTTCGAGATCGACCCCAGCGTCACAGCCGTCAGCGCGATCCTCATCGCCTTCGCCATCCTCGCCCTGGGCCTGGTCGCCCTGGTGCGCTGGATCGGCTCGGGACGACAGGACTCCCTGCTCTCGGTCGAGAACACGGTCGGCGTCGCCAACCCCGGAGGCGAGGCCGTATGACCACCCAGCGATCGTCCTCCCGCCACATGCACGAGGAAGTCTTCGGTCCCGTCGACGCCATCCACCGGTTCTCCACCGAGGCCGAGGCGATAGCGAGGGAACGGGCTCCCCCTCCCCTCGACCAGCCCGCCCCAGGTGGCGCAAGACACGTGCATGACAGGATTGCGCTGGGGAAAGGTCAGGGAAGTCATAGGGGTGCCCAAGATTGACGTGAAGGGATGACCCGTGACGTCCACTGCGCCTCCCCCCATACCTCGGGCCGCAGGATCGTTCCCGTTCATCGGCCACGCTCTGAAGATGCGTGACAACCTCGGCTTCATCGACTCGCTGCGCGACACGCGGGAACCACTCGTCGAGATCGTCCTGCAACCCGGGACGCGCACCATCGTGGTCCAGGACCCGGCCCTGATCCACCAGATGCTCAAGGCCCTCGCGCCGACCCTCGACAAGGGCCGGCTCTACGACAAGCTGGGCCAACTGCTGGGCGACAGTGTCGTCACCGCCACCGGCCGGACTCACGTCCGCAAACGCCGCCAGGTGCAACCGGCGTTCGGCCACACCGAGATCAGCCGGTACGTCGACATCATGCGCGCCGAGGTGACGGCCACGGTCGCCGGCTGGGAGCCCGGGCGGACCCTCGACGTACGCGAGGCGATGGTCGGGCTGAGCCTCGACATGCTGGCCAAGACGGTGTTCTCCGGCAGCCTCGACGACGCCGTCTTCCGACGGCTGCGCAGCGACCTGTCGGTGGTGATGAACGACGTCGGTGTGCGCATGATGCTGCCCGACTGGGCCGAGCGTCTGCCGCTGCCCTTCAACCGCCGCTTCGACCGGGCCCGGGCCGGCGTACGCGCCACCATCAACACCGCCGTCGACGAACTGCAGGCCTCCGGGCACGACACCGGGGACATGCTCTCCATGCTGCTGCGCGCCATCGACGAGGAGACCGGCGAGCCGCTGACCGGGGACCAGATCTGCTCGGAGATTTTCACCCTGGCCGTGGCGGGCACCGAGACCACCGCGTCGGTGCTGTCCTGGGCCCTGTACGAACTCGCCCGCCACCCCGGCATCGAGGCCCGGGTCCTGGCCGAGCTGGACGAGGTCCTCGGCGAACGGCCGGTCACCTTCGACGACGTGCCCCGGCTGCCGTACCTGAACCGGGTGATCACCGAGACCCTGCGGCTGCACCACCCCGGCTGGCTGGTCACCCGCCGTACCACCGAGGAGACCCGGCTCGGCGACTGGACGCTGCCCGCCGGCACCGAACTGGCCTACTGCCAGCACGCCCTGCACCGCGACCCCGAGCGCTTCCCCGACCCGCTCACCTTCGACCCGGACCGGTGGAACGACGCCGCGCAGCAGCTTCCGCCGGGCGCGTTCCTGCCCTTCGGGGAGGGCAAGCACAAGTGCATGGGGGACCGTTTCGCCCTCACCGAGATGGTCACGGCGCTCGCGACGATGCTGCGTTCGGTACGGCTGGAACTCGCCGAGGGCCAGGTCGTCCGCCAGGTCGCCCGGCTCACCGTACGGCCGCGCGCGCTGCGGATGACCGTCCGCCTACCGGAACCGTCCCGAGCCGAGGCAGGCCTGTAGCGAGGGTTCCGGCAGGGCCGGACACGCCGCGCCGGGAGGGGCGAGAGCCGTCGGGTTCCCCCACCCGTGTGAGATTTCGTGATACGTGAGAGGGTCTGAGGCGTGAGTGAGACACCGTCGAACACCCTGCAATACCGCTTTGACGGGCCAGAAGAGGCTCCCGTCCTGATCCTGGGTCCCTCTCTGGGCACCACCTGGCACATGTGGGACCGCCAGGTCCCCGAGCTGACCAAGCAGTGGCGCGTCTTCCGGTTCGACCTGCCGGGCCACGGCGGCGCTCCCGCGTACCCGGCGGGCTCGGTCACCGACCTCACCACACGCCTGCTGGCCACCCTCGAAGGGCTCGGCGTGCAGCGCTTCGGCTACGCCGGCTGCGCGCTCGGCGGTGCCGTCGGCATCGAGCTGGCCCTGCGCCATCCCGAGCGGCTCGCCTCCCTCGCGCTGATCGCCGCCTCGCCCCGCTTCGGCACGGCCGACGAGTTCCGCCAGAGAGGCGTGATCGTCCGGACGAACGGCCTCGACCCCATCGCCCGCACCGCCCCCGAGCGCTGGTTCACCGGCGGGTTCGCCGCCGCGCAGCCCGCGATCACCGAGTGGGCCGTGCAGATGGTCCGCACCACCGACCCCGGCTGCTACATCGCCGCCTGCGAGGCGCTCGCCTCCTTCGACGTCCGGGCCGAGCTCGGGCGCGTCGGCGTGCCGACCCTGGTCCTCGTCGGCTCGGACGACCAGGTCACCGGCCCGGCCGAGGCCCGCACCCTGGTCGCCGGCATCCCGGACGCCCGCCTCGCCGTCGTCCCCGGCGCCTCCCACCTGGTGCCGGTCGAGCAGCCCGCCGCGGTCACCGACCTCCTGGTACGGCACTTCTCCACCGCCTGGCAGCCCGCCTTCGAGACCTCCACCGGCCAGACCGCCCTGCCGGCCGCCGCCCTCAAGCCGGTCCTGTCCGCCGCCCCGCCGCAGCCCCCCCAGACCGGGCCCGTCGCCGAGATCGCCCCCGTCGCCGTACCGCCGCAGGCCCAGGGGCGGCCCGACCCGTACGACGCCGGCATCAAGGTCCGCCGCGAAGTGCTGGGCGACGCCCACGTGGACCGGGCGCTGGCCCAGGCCGACGAGTTCTCCGGGGACTTCCAGGAGTTCATCACCCGCTACGCCTGGGGCGAGATCTGGGACCGGCCCGGCCTCGACCGGCGCACCCGCAGCTGCGTCACCCTCACCGCCCTGGTCGCCGGCGGCCACCTCGACGAGCTGGCCTTCCACACCAGAGCCGCCCTGCGCAACGGCCTCACCCCCGGCGAGATCAAGGAAGTGCTGCTCCAGGCGGCCGTCTACTGCGGCGTGCCCGCGGCGAACAGCGCGTTCAAGGTGGCGCAGCAGGTGATCCGCGAGGAGACCACGCCCCAGGAGTGAGCCCGTCCCGCGGCCCCGGAGGCAGGATGGAGACCATGAAGCTCACGAAGAAGTCGCACGCCTGCGTCCGCCTCGAGAAGGACGGGCGGACGCTCGTCCTGGACCCCGGGGGATTCAGCGAGGAGGACGCCGCGCTCGGCGCGGACGCGATCCTCGTCACCCACGAGCACCCCGACCACTTCGACGAGTTCCGGCTGCGCGCCGCGATGGAGAACAACCCGGCCGCCGAGATCTGGACCCTGAAGTCGGTCGCGGAGAAGATCTCGTCCGCCTTCCCGGGCCGCGTCCACGCAGTCGGCCACGGCGACACCTTCACCGCCGCCGGCTTCGACGTCCAGGTCCACGGCGAACTCCACGCGGTGATCCACCCGGACATCCCGCGCATCACCAACGTCGGCTACCTCGTCGACGGCGGCAAGGTCTTCCACCCCGGCGACGCCCTCACCGTCCCCGACCACCCGGTCCAGACGCTGATGCTCCCCGTCATGGCCCCCTGGAGCAAGATCTCCGAGGTCATCGACTACGTCCGCGAGGTGAAGCCGCAGCGCGCCTACGACATCCACGACGCCCTGCTCACCGACCTGGCCCGGCCCATCTACGACCGCCAGATCGGACAGCTCGGCGGGTCGGAGCACCTGCGGCTCGCACCGGGGACGTCGGCGGACCTCTGACGCCGGGACGGCGCTGTCAGACCCTCCGGGTAGGTTGTGAGGCATGCGCATCGCGACCTGGAACGTGAACTCGATCACCGCCCGCCTGCCGCGGCTCCTGGCCTGGCTGGAGAGCAGCGGCACGGACGTGCTGTGCCTCCAGGAGGCCAAGGTCGCCGAGGACCAGTTCCCGGCGGAGCAACTGCGCGAGCTGGGCTACGAGTCGGCGGTCCACGCGACGGGCCGGTGGAACGGCGTGGCGGTGCTCTCCCGCGTCGGCATCGAGGACGTCGTCAAGGGCCTGCCCGGCGACCCCGGCTTCGACGGCTCGGTGGAGCCCCGCGCCATCTCGGCGACCTGCGGCCCGCTCCGCGTCTGGTCGGTCTACGTGCCGAACGGCCGTGAGGTGGATCACCCCCACTACGCCTACAAGCTCCAGTGGTTCGAGGCCCTCAAGGCGGCCGTGGCCGGTGACGCGGCCGGCGGCCGCCCCTTCGCGGTGATGGGCGACTACAACGTGGCGCCGACGGACGACGACGTCTTCGACCCCGCCGCCTTCGAAGGCTCCACCCACGTCACCCCGGCCGAGCGCGCCGCCCTGGCCTCCCTGCGCGAGGCCGGCCTGTCGGACGTGGTCCCGCGCCCCCTGAAGTACGAGCACCCGTTCACGTACTGGGACTACCGCCAGCTCTGCTTCCCGAAGAACCGCGGCATGCGCATCGACCTGGTCTACGGCAACCAGCCGTTCGCGAAGGCAGTCAAGGACGCGTACGTGGACCGCGAGGAGCGCAAGGGCAAGGGCGCCTCGGACCACGCCCCGGTCGTCGTCGACCTGGACGTCTAGGGGGTCAGCAGCCGCAGGTCCACCGAGTCCGCCAGGGCCGCCAGCCCCGCGTCGCCCGGATGCAGATGGTCCCCGCTGTCGTAGGCGGGCAGCATCCGGGACGGCCGCTGCGGATCCCGGACCACCGCGTCGAAGTCGAGCACGCCGTCGAAGACGCCGCCGCCCCGGATCCACTCGTTCACCGCGACCCGCTCGGCGTCGACGGCGGCCGTGCACCGCGCCTCGCCCTCGCAGGGCAGGATCGTCGCCGCGAGCATCCTCAGGCCCCGGGCGTGCCCGCGCGCCGCGATCTCCCGCAGGCCCGCGATCACCTGCTCCGCGGAGGTGTCCCAGCGCAGGTCGTTGACGCCCTCGAAGACGATCACCGTACGCGCCGACGGCTGGGCGAGGACGTCCCGGTCGAACCGGTGCAGGGCGCTCACCCCGGCGGTGTCCGTGGACACCCCGTCGCCGGGATAGCGGTCGCTGACCACTCGGTTGCCCGAGATGCCCTGGTTCAGCACGCCGTAGCGCGGGACGGTGCTCTGACCCAGCAGCCGGCCGGCCAGGACGTCCGGCCAGCGCCGGTTCGCGTCCACTGTCGACTTGTCGCCGTCGGTGATCGAGTCCCCGAGCAGCACCACGGACCCGGGCCCGCCGCCCACGTCGACCCCCGCGAGCAGCGGCCAGCTGCTGATCACCGAGGTGTACGCCCCCGCCGAGCCGTCCGCCGCGTGGTCGCCGGGCTCGCTGACGTACGACCGCTGCTGCGCGAGCCGGTGCAGGGGCGCCGCCGGCACCGGGCCGGGCAGGTGGAAGCTGACCAGCAGATTGGTGTCCTCGGGCACCGCGAAGCCGAGCGGATCGCTGTACGCCTGCGCTCCGGCCGGGATCTCCACCCCGGCCGCCCCGCCGAAGGACAGCGGCACCGGAGCGCCCCGCGAGGCCGCGCCCGACGCCTGTACCGCCACCGTCGCGCTCCCGATCCGTACCGGCGCGGCCGCGAAGGTGTTGTCGAACCGCACCCGCACCCGGGGCCCGCCGGCCGAGGTGTGCACCACCAGCCGCAGCGTCCGGTCCGTCCAGGGGCCCACCGCGCCGTACCCGCCCGTGGCCGTCGTCCAGCTGCCCGTCCAGCCTTGCGTGGCGGTCCGTACCGACACCGCGAAGACGTGCAGTCCGGCCGCCCTCGGCAGCCGGACCGAGGCGACCGCGCGCCCCGCTGCGAGCGGCACCGTCACGACGTACAGACGGGCCCGCTCGGCGAGTTGCCCGCCGGGCGTGTTGACGTGCGGCAGGGCCACCGCCTTCGTGGCGAGCGGCCCGCTGCGCCAGTCCGGCGCGGTCAGCCGGTAGCCGGAGCGGGTGCCGTCCGCGTACGCGACCGTGCCGTTGCCGCCCACCTCCGTGCCGGCGGTGCCCGCCACCAGGAAGGCGAGGGCGTCACCGCGCCCCGTGACACGGACGTCCTGCCCGGCCGCGCGAACGTTGTCCGGCTCGCCGGGCCGCCGCTTCGGCCAGGTCAGCCGGGCCCCCTGGACGGTGAGGGCCCGGCCGGGCGTCCAGCCGGCGGCCGCGAGATCACGCGCCGACAGGGAGGCTCCGGCACCGTCGAAGTCCGCCGCCGCGGGCCGGCCGTCGTCGCTGACGGCCTTGTTGTCGAACAGCCGCTCCAGCGGCACCGGCGCGGCCGGCCCGGACTCGGCGGCCCGCGCCGACGCCGCCGAGATCAACGACCCGCACAGGGTCAGGACGACCAGGATCCCCCGGACACATCGGCGCACGGCCGACTCCTCCCGCTCATCGAGACACGACGCGACACCACAGCACGCAGGGACGGAACAGAGAGCTCAACGACAGCCGGTACGCAAGGCGCACGGTGAAACTAGGGAGACGGCCGTGACGCGTCAACGCGCCACGGGCGAACTCGGCGTGAACTCGACGGTCACCGACGGCCCGCGCGCCTGTGGTGCGTACGGCGGTACGAATGACACGCTGGACGTATGAACATCCCTTTCCTGGGCAACCGGCGCCAGAAGGTGGGGTTCCCCGATCCGGCGGGCATCGCGGACCTCCTCGCCGAGTGTGAACTGCTCCGCTCCCTGGCGTCCCGGGCGGGTGTCCGCCTGGACGACTCGGCGGTCTCGCTGGAGGCGCTGGACCAGCTCGTGCCGCGCTGGCGTGACGACGAGGAGACCCTGCCCTGGCTCGGCAACGACGCCGGTCTCTACCTGGGCACCGTCATCGTGCGCACCGTCCCGGGAGCCGTCTGGGAGATCCGGTCCGACGGGCAGCCCGTCGTGCGGCTGGCCTCCGGCCGGGAGTTCGACGTCGTGGAGTCGGGGCACGAATGGGCCGCGAACGGCGTGCCCGAGCTGTCGCAGCTGTACGCCGAGGTCGCGGAGGCCTGAGCCCCATGGCCAGAACCTTTGGCCCAAAGTCCGACGTAAATACGGCTAATGATCGAAAAGTGCGTGTCGCCCGTCAACTTCGATCTTGCCTGGATACGTTGCGGCAACCACCACACAGCTGAGAGTGAGTAGGGCTGAGCATGGCCGTCGATCCGCTGATCGAGCTGCGTGACGTCAACAAGCACTTCGGGGAGCTGCATGTCCTGCGGGACATCAACCTCACCGTCGGCCGGGGGGAGGTGGTCGTGGTCATCGGCCCGTCGGGGTCGGGGAAGTCCACCCTGTGCCGGGCGATCAACCGGCTGGAGACCATCGAGTCCGGCCAGATCGTCCTCGACGGGCAGCCCCTGCCGGAGGAGGGCAAGCCCCTGGCGCGGCTGCGCGCCGACGTCGGCATGGTCTTCCAGTCGTTCAATCTCTTCGCCCACAAGACCGTGCTGCAGAACGTCTCCCTGGGGCAGGTGAAGGTCCGCGGGCGCCGGAAGGAGGACGCCGACAAACGCTCCCGTGAACTCCTCGACCGGGTCGGCGTCGCCGACCAGGCGGACAAGTACCCGGCGCAGCTCTCCGGCGGTCAGCAGCAGCGCGTGGCCATCGCCCGCGCCCTGGCCATGGAGCCCAAGGCGATGCTCTTCGACGAGCCGACCTCGGCCCTCGACCCGGAGATGATCAACGAGGTGCTGGAGGTCATGAAACAGCTCGCCCGCGAGGGCATGACCATGATCGTCGTCACGCACGAGATGGGCTTCGCCCGCTCGGCCGCCAACCGCGTCGTCTTCATGGCCGACGGCCGGATCGTCGAGGACCGCACCCCCGACGAGTTCTTCACCAACCCCAGCAGCGACCGCGCCAAGGACTTCCTCTCCAAGATCCTCAAGCACTGAACGGGCGGGCACCGGACGGCTCATCGCATCGGACCTCGACTACGATGTGCCCTTCATCCCTGTCGGAGAGGGGGACTTCGCCAGAATCCGCCGATCCCGCCCGGGATGAGCTGACCGCCCGCCCGGTGTGCGGGGCGCTCCCACCGGGTGCGGCCCCCATGGCCCGCGCGGCCACGGGGGCGGCGGTTCACATCGGCCAGGCCCGTCCGGCGGCAGCCGGAGATCACTGCTCGCGCAGCGGAACCGACACGTACGACGGGTCGTTCACCGGCGAGGAGAAGGTCAGCTGCGCGCCGGACGGGTTGTGCTCGATGTAGAGCGGGTCGACCGTGTCGACGACCAGGGCGAGGCGATGCCCGGCCGGGACGTCGTAGGCCGTGGAGTACAGCTCCAGGTCGACGCCGAACGGCTTTCCGGGGGTGCGCCCGTGGAAGGTGTACGGCGCGTGGGTGACCAGCTTGCCGAGGCCGAGCGGCCCCACGTCGTACAGGTAGGCGACGAGGGTGCCGCTCTCCTTGGTCGGGGTGAGGGTCGTGTGCAACCTGGGCGTCCCGCGCACCTGTTGGGCCGTGGCGTACTTCTCCGACTGCCACACGGCGGCCCAGCGCCGGGGGAGCAGCGGGATCGAGGCCATCGGGGGCAGTTGGGCCACCTGGTCGAGGATGTTGGACAGGAAGACGACCCCGCCGTCCGCGCCCGAGTTCACGTTCGTGTGGATGGTCCTGGAGTCGGCGAGGGCGATCTTCCGGGCGTCCGCTCCGACCGACTTCCAGTCGGGGTAGCCCTCGTAGCCGCCCGCGGCACGGGACTTGAGCCGGACCGGCTGCTCACGGTCGATGCCGTTGTCCTCGCCCCTCAGGTAGTGGTCGAACCAGCGCTCGGTGTCCTGCCACACGTCGTTGGGCAGCCCGAACAGACCGGTCGCCTCGGCGGTGGCGTGGTCGCCGGGCCGCAGCTCCAGCCGCTTCGGGCCGGTCAGCTTCTCGTAGAAGTCGGCGTACTGGTTGGGCGGGAAGATCGAGTCGCCCCAGGCGTTGGCGAGCATGATCGCGGCGCCGTTGTCGTTGATCCGGTCGACGTAGGTCGCAGCGGAACGTTTCTTCCCCCAGGCGACGAGGTCCGGCTCCTTGGCCAGGTTCGAGCTGTAGAAGTCGTCGAAGACCTGCCGGAGTTCGGCGCTCTGCCGGCCGGTGACGAGGCTCGCGCCGTCCAGCAGGGCGGCCGCCTGGACGTGCTGGGTGCGCCCGGCGTAGATCGAGCCGATCAGGTCGGCCCAGCCGCTGAGCGAGGCGACGGCCCTGACCCGCTTGTCGTGCGCGGCGGTGAGCAGGCTGATGCCGGCGCCGTAGGAGACGCCCGCCATGCCCACGCGCCGGGCGTCGGAGGGGGTGTGGGCGAGCGCCCAGTCGATGACCTTCGACGCGTCGGCGACGTCGGGTGGGCCCGCCACTTCTATCTCGCCGCCGGACTGCCAGAACCCGCGCACGTTGTACGTGACCACGATGTACCCGGAGTCGGCGAGCTTCTGGGCCTGGGCCAGGTACTCGACCTGGGGCAGGCCCCAGCTCGTGGGCAGGACGAGCAGCGGGTAGCGGCGCGTGCCGTCGGAGCCGGCCGGGGTGACGACGTTGGCTTTGAGGACGGTGCCGCCGTCTCCGGCGATGTCGACGAAGCGGACGGGGTGCGGCGCCGCCTGGGCGGTGGGGGCGCTTCCGAGGGCGGTGCCGGCGACCAGGGTCGCCGAGACGGCGCCTACGGCGGTGGTGCGCAGGGCCTTGCGGTGGGGTCCCACGGTCACTCCTCACTCGTGTCAGTGCAAAGTGACCGAACGGTAACCTCGCCCCTTTACCAGGGGTAACCCGTCGGTAAGTTACGTGGCAGTAACGATTGTTGAGAAGTGGAGGACCTCAGGAGGCGCGGTGCGTATTGCGTGGAGCCGCTGCGGGTGAGGCGGTCTGCGCCGCGCGCGTCACGTCCTCCACCAGCTCGACGACGTCCGGACCGTAGGCCTGCGAGTTGATCACCTTGAGCAGCAGGACGAAAGAGCCGTTGCCGTACTTGCGGGCCAGCCGTTCGTGGTGCCGGGCGAGGTAGCGGGTGGTGGCCTGGTTGGTGATCGACGTCTGGCCGCAGAAGAGGAACACCGGACGGGTGTTCTGGCTGCGCTCCGCGGTGAGCCGGGCGAGCAGCGCGTACTCCTCCTTGCCGTTCTCCACGCGGTACCGCTCGGAGCCCACCAGGAACGATCCCCGGTCCGGGCCCGGTTCGGCGTCGACGTTCACGCGCACGCCCGGCAGCAGTGAGGACAGATGGGCCGCCATCCGGCGGTTCGAGGCCGGACCGCCCACACAGAACTCCGTGCGCTCGCCGAAGCCCTGACGGGCCGTGTCGTGCGGGAGGATCTGGGCGTGGGCGTTGCAGTCCTTGATCAGCGCCGCGAGTTCGAGCAGTGCGAACACGTCGTAGCGCATCACCGCGAACTCGGGACCGCCGGCGCCCCGGTTCACCACCAGCAGCGACTCGGAGTTGTCGGGCAGCCCGAAGAACGCCTGCTTGCGGCGGAGCCTGCGCCGCCACAGATAGGTGCGGGCCACCCAGCCGAGCGCGGCGCTGATGCCCGCCGCTATCACGCCCAGGACGATGTTGCGCACGTCGTCATTCATGGGCGCGCATGGTAGCGGGCCGGGCGGACACGCGTTCGGCGCGCTCCTGACGAGGGCATGGCCATGAATTAAGCTGCGCGGACGGCCTTTGACTGGAGGTGCGGATGCGTCGCCCTGTCGCACGGAATCTGACGGTCCTGGCGGTTTCGGCCGCCGTGGTGGCTTCGGTGGGGGCGGCGGCGCCACCCGCCGCACAGAGCCCGGGCGGTGAGAAGACCCCCCTGGCCGTCGGCTACGGCGGCGCGGTCTCCAGCGTCGACCCGGACGCCTCCGCCGCCGGGATCGAGGTCCTGAGGAAGGGCGGCAACGCCGTCGACGCGGCCGTCGCCACGGCCGCCGCCCTCGGCGTCACCGAGCCCTACTCCGCAGGCATCGGCGGAGGCGGCTACTTCGTCTACTACGACGCCAAGTCCCGCTCGGTGCGCACCATCGACGGCCGCGAGACGGCCCCGCTGAGCGCCGACGAGAACCTGTTCGTGGAGAACGGCAAGCCCGTCCCCTTCGCCGAAGCCGTCAGCAGCGGCCTGAGCGTCGGCACGCCCGGCACGCCCGCCACCTGGCAGACGGCGCTCGACCGGTGGGGCAGCAAGCGCCTGTCCAGTGTGCTGAAGCCGGCCGAGCGGCTCGCCCGCGACGGCTTCACGGTCGACGAGACGTTCCGGGCGCAGACGGCGTCCAACGAGACCCGCTTCCGCTACTTCCCGGACACCGCGGAACTGTTCCTGCCGGGCGGACGGCTGCCGGTCGTGGGCTCCACCTTCAAGAACCCCGACCTCGCCCGCACCTACGCAGAGTTGGGCCGCAAGGGCGTCGGGACGCTCTACCACGGCTCGCTCGGGCGGGACGTCGTCGATACGGTCAACAAGCCGCCGGTGGACCCGGGTTCGGGCTGGAACGCCCGCCCGGGCGACCTGTCCCCGCGGGACCTGGCGGCGTACCGCACCAAGCTCCAGGCGCCGACCCGGACCTCCTACCGGGGCCTCGGCGTCTACTCCATGGCGCCCTCCTCCTCCGGGGGCACGACGGTCGGCGAGGCGCTCAACATCCTGGAGCGGACCGACCTGTCGAAGGCGAGCCAGGCCGAGTACCTGCACCGGTACATCGAGGCGAGCCGGATCGCGTTCGCGGACCGCGGCCGGTGGGTGGGAGACCCCGCCTTCGAGGACGTGCCGACGAAGGAACTGCTCTCGCAGCGGTTCGCCGACTCGCGGGAGTGCCTGATCAAGGACGACGCGGTGCTCACGAGTCCCGTGGCGCCCGGCGACCCGCGCGACCCGAAGGCCTGCGACACCGGCGGTACGGCCGCTCCCACGACCTACGAGGGTGACAGCACCACGCATCTGACCGTGGCCGACAAGTGGGGGAACGTCGTCTCCTACACCCTCACCATCGAGCAGACCGGCGGCAGCGGGATCACCGTGCCCGGACGGGGGTTCATCCTCAACAACGAGCTGACGGACTTCTCCTTCACCCCGGCGAACCCGGCCGTGCACGACCCCAACCTGCCGGGCCCGGGGAAGCGGCCGCGGTCCTCGATGTCACCGACGATCGTCCTCGACGGGCACGACAGGCCCGTGGTGGCACTGGGGTCGCCGGGCGGAGCCACGATCATCACGACCGTGCTGCAGACGCTCACGGGGTTCCTCGACCGGGGGTTGCCGCTGGTGGATGCGATCGCTGCGCCTCGGGCGAGTCAGCGGAACGCCGCGCAGACGGAGGTGGAGCCGGGGTTCGACGCGGACGTGAGGCGGCAGTTGGAGGCGATCGGGCACTCCTTCAAGGCGAACCCGGAGATCGGGGCGGCTACGGGGGTGCAGCGGTTGCCGGGTGGGAAGTGGCTGGCAGCCGCTGAGACCGTACGGCGTGGTGGGGGATCGGCGATGGTGGTGCGGGCGGTGCGTTGACAGTTTCGTCCGCGGGCGCGTGGGGGCTGGTCGCGCCCGCGCGGCGGAGCCGCACATCGGCACAGTCCCGCGCCCCTATCGGGGCGCCGTACTGAACGCGAGACGACCGTCCTCCACGTCCACCGTCACCTGGCCGCCCTCCGGCACTCGGCCGTCCAGCAGCAGTCGTGACAGTTCGTTGTCCACCTCGCGCTGGATCGTGCGGCGCAGGGGGCGGGCGCCGTACTCCGGCTGGTAGCCGCGTTCGGCCAGCCAGTCCACCGCCCGGTCGGTGAAGGTCACCGTGATGCCCTTGCCCCGGACGAGGGAGCGGGTGCGGTCCAGGAGGAGGTCGGTGATCTGGCGCAGCTGTTCCGTGCTGAGCTGGCGGAAGACGACGATCTCGTCGATGCGGTTGAGGAACTCGGGCCGGAAGTGCTCGCGCAGCGGGCGCAGGATCTGCTCCCGGCGGGCCTCCTCGTCCGCGTCGGCGCCGCCCGACGCGAAGCCCAGCGTGGCGCCGCGGCGGGTGATCGCCTCCGAGCCGAGGTTGCTGGTCATGACGATGACCGTGTTGGCGAAGTCCACCGTCCGGCCCTGCGAGTCGGTCAGCCGGCCGTCGTCGAGGACCTGGAGCAGGATGTTGAAGACGTCCGGGTGGGCCTTCTCGACCTCGTCCAGCAGGAGCAGCGAGTAGGGGTGGCGGCGGACGACCTCGGTGAGCTGGCCCGCCTCCTCGTGGCCGACGTAGCCGGGCGGGGCGCCGACCAGGCGGCTGACGGTGTGCCGCTCCTGGTACTCGCTCATGTCGAGTCGGACCATGCGGTCCTCGCTGCCGAACAGCGCCTCGGCGAGCGCCCGGGCCAGCTCGGTCTTGCCGACGCCGGTCGGGCCGAGGAACAGGAAGCTGCCGATGGGCCGGTCGGGGCTCGCAAGCCCCGCGCGGGAGCGCAGCACCGCGTCGGAGACGACCCGGACGGCCTCGTCCTGGCCGACCACCCGCTGGTGCAGATGCTCCTCCAGGCCCAGCAGGCGGTCCTTCTCCTCCTGGGTGAGGCTGCTGACCGGGATGCCCGTCTGCCGCGACACCACCTCGGCGATCGCCTCGGCGCCGACGACCAGGTCCTGGCCCTCGTCGACCTCGCCGTCACCGCCGGCCTCGGTGATCCGCTGCTTCACATCCAGGATCCGGTCGCGCAACTGGGTGGCCTGCTCGTACTGCTCGTCCGCGACCGCCTGGTCCTTGTCCCGGGTCAGCTGCTCCAGCTCCCGTTCCAGGGCCCGCACGTCGGTGCCCTTGGTCCGGGCCCGCAGCCGCACCCGGGCACCGGCCTGGTCGATCAGGTCGATCGCCTTGTCCGGCAGCCGGCGGTCGGTGAGGTAACGGTCCGACAGCTCCACGGCGGCGACCAGCGCCTCGTCGGTGTAGCGGACCTGGTGGTGGGCCTCGTAGCGGTCCTGCAGACCGCGCAGGATCTCGATCGCGTCGGCGGCGGTCGGCTCCGGGACCATGATCGGCTGGAAGCGGCGGGCGAGCGCCGCGTCCTTCTCGATCCGGCGGAACTCCTCCAGCGTGGTGGCGCCCACGATGTGCAGCTCGCCCCGGGCGAGGGCCGGCTTGAGGATGTTGCCGGCGTCCATCGACCCGCCCTCGCCGCCACCGGCACCGGCGCCCACGACCGTGTGCAGCTCGTCGATGAAGATGATGAGCTGGTCGGAGTGGGCGCGGATCTCGCTGACGATGTTGTTCATCCGCTCCTCGAAGTCACCCCGGTAGCGGGTGCCCGCGACCACACCCGTCAGGTCCAGGGCGACCACACGGCGCCCGATCAGCACGTCCGGCACGTCCGCCTCGGAGATGCGCTGCGCCAGCCCCTCCACGATGGCGGTCTTGCCGACGCCCGCGTCACCGATCAGCACCGGGTTGTTCTTGCCGCGGCGGGAGAGGACCTCGACGGTCTGCTCGATCTCCTGGTCCCGGCCGATCACCGGGTCGATCCGGCCGTGCCGGGCCAGCTCCGTGAGGTCGCGGCCGTACTTGTCGAGGGTCGGCGTGTTCGTCGGACGCGGCCGCTCGGCCTGGGGTGCCTCCGGCGCCTCGGGCGGCTCGGAGGGGGCGAAGCGGGCCGCGTTCAGGATGTGCCCGGCCGCCGAGTCCGGGTTCGAGGCCAGGGCGCTCAGCACGTGCTCCGGGCCGATGTAGCCGTAGCCGCGCGCCCGGGCCATGTCGTGCGCGTCCAGCAGCGCCCGCTTGGCCGCCGGAGTGAGGGAGAGCGCGGTCGGCGGCGGCGCGTCGTTCGGGCTGTGCTGGGCCGGGCCCGACCGTTCGTCGATCTGGGAGGCCAGCGAGTCGGGGTTCGCACCGGCCTTGCTGAGCAGGGTCCGGGTGGGTTCGGTGGCGAGCGCCGCCCGCAGCAGGTGTTCCGTGTCGAGGTCGCGGCTGCCGTGCTCGGCGGCGTACTGCGCGGCGCCGCGGACGAGTTCCCGGGCCGGCTGGCTGAGCAGCCGGCCGAGGTCGATCTGCCGGGGACCCGGACGCGGTCCGCCGAAGAAGCGTGCGAGGAATTCTCCGAAGGGATCCGAGCCGTAGCCCTCCGGGCTGCTGAAGCCGCTGCTCATGGGCCTTCCGTTCCCGGCGTCCCCGGCGCGCGGGCGGGGGACGCCCTCGCTGGTCGACGTGCCGGGGTCGGGTAACCCGGGTGGCAGCCCGTTACACCTGGGGCGCGCTCGTAGAACACCTTCGCACGATCGCCGACGAGGGGCACCTTCGGGACATCGCCTGACAATCCAGGCGGGTGGCGGGTTCAGCGTGCCGTCAGGATCCTCGGGCCCGCGTCCGTGATCGCCACCGTGTGCTCCGCGTGGGCCGCGCGGGAGCCGTCGTTCGTCTTCAGGGTCCAGCCGTCGGGGGCCGCGTGGAAGTCGTCCCCACCGCCCGCGATGACCATGGGCTCGATGGCCAGCACCATGCCGTGCCGCAGGCGCATGCCGCGCCCCGGCCGTCCCTCGTTCGGCACACCGGGGTCCTCGTGCATCCGGCGGCCGATGCCGTGGCCGCCGAAGCCGTCGGGGATGCCGTAGCCCGCGCCGCGGCAGACCGTGCCGATCGCGTGGGCGATGTCGCCGATCCGGTTGCCGACGACGGCGGCCTCGATGCCGGCCGCCAGGGCCCGCTCGGCGGTCTCGATCAGGCGCAGGTCGGCGCGGCGCGGGGTGCCCACGACGAAGCTGAGGGCCGAGTCGCCGACCCAGCCGCCCAGTTCGGCGCCGAAGTCGATGGAGACCAGGTCGCCGTCGCGCAGCCGGTAGCGGGTCGGGATGCCGTGCACGATCGCGTCGTTCACCGAGACGCAGAGGACGGCGGGGAAGGGGGTCGGCGCGAAGGACGGCCGGTACCCCAGGAACGGCGAGGTCGCGCCCGCCTCGCGCAGCACGTCGTGCGCCACCTCGTCCAGTTCCAGCAGGGAGACGCCCACGTCGGCGGCCTGCCGCGCGGCCGTCAGGGCACGGGCGACGACCTGGCCCGCTTCGAACATGGCATCGATCGATGTGTCGGTCTTCAGCTCCACCATGCCAATTACTATACCGGTATTAGAATGGGGGCATGGTGCGCACCCCTCTCACCCCCGAAGAGCGCGAACGCGGCGAGCGGCTCGGCCGGCTGCTGCGTGCGGCGCGTGGCGACCGGAGCATGACGGAGGTCGCGGCGAGCGCGGGCATCTCCGCGGAGACCCTCCGGAAGATCGAGACCGGGCGGGCCCCGACCCCGGCCTTCTTCACGGTGGCCGCGCTGGCCGGCGTGCTCGGTCTGTCCATGGACGAGCTGGCGGCGCGGTGCGTCCTGGTGCCGGTCTGAGGCCGGTGCTGAGGCTCCTGCGCCCCGTGTGAAAACTCCCCGTAGCACTGCTGTAACACGACTGGTGTTGCCTACTGGGCGGAGTGCTCCGGTCTGGCGGGAGTTGAGCGATGACGGCGGATCAACTCCCGGTCGAGATACGGGAGTTCGCGAACTACCTGGATGGTCTGCTGGCACGTCTCGATCCGTCCGGCGGCTGGTGCGCGGTGTTCTGGCAGCGCGACCCCGACGGCATGCGGGCCTGTCTCGACGGGCGTGAGATGCCGCCCTGGGACGTCGTGGAGGCGCTGCTGCGGGACCTCGCCGGGCAGTACGGCCCGGGGGGCGCGGGCCCGGAGACGGAGCGCGCCCGCTCCCTGCACGCCGCCGCGCTGGCCGCGTTCGACAGCCGGCCCGGGGGTCGTGACGCGCTCGGGGACCTGCTGGACGTCATGCTCCGCGAGCAGCGGTTCGCCGCCGAGCGCCAGGCCGGCCTGGCCCGGCAGCTGGCCTCCGCCGCCACCCGTGAGCAGGCCGACGCGCTCCGGCTGGACCTCGCCTGGGCCCGGGACGACCACGAACGCGCGACCGTCCGCTGCGCGGAGCTCAGGGCGCGGATGGCTCACCTGGACCGGCAGGGGCCGGGCTCTCTGCCGGCCGCCCCGCGCGAGAGCCACCGCGCAGCGGACTCCTGGCGGCGGGCCGACGGGAACGGGCCGGAGGCCGAGGCATGGGCGCGGGCTGGTGGATCGACGGGGAGCGCGCGCCGGTACGGCACGGGTCCGGTGGTCCCGGTCGCGCGGGAGGCGAGTGACACGACCGCAGGGGAGTTCGGTTTCCCGAGGGCCGGGGAGCTCGGTTCCGCGACGGGTGGGGAGCACGGTTCCGCGAGGGCCGGGGAGCTCGGTTTCCCGAGGGGTGGGGAGCACGGTTCCGCGAGGGCCGGGGAGCACGGTTTCCCGAGGGCCGGGGACCCCCGGGAACCCGCCGCCCACGGCAGGCCCCACGCCTTCACGGATCCGGGCCCCGGCCCGGAGACGGCCAGCAGACCCTCGACGGCTCCGGGCCGGGCCTCGGCGGGGCAGGGTCGGACTCCGGCGGGTCCCGGGGCCGGCCAGGCTCCGGTCCACGGGCCGGGCCCGGCCTCGGCCTCGTCAGGCCAGGCTCGGACGGGCCAGGATGCCGCCTCGGGCGCCTCGGGCTGGACCCCACCCGCCCCGGGCCGGGTCCAGGCCGCCCCACGTGCGCCCCTGAGCCCTCAAGGCTCGACGCTCCAAAGCCCGACCCCGTCCACCACCCAAGGCCCGAGCCCGGTCCCTCCCGGTCGGCCCACGCCCCCTCCAGGTCAGACCCCGACCCCCGCGGAACCGGCCCCGGCCGCTCCGCAGCCCCCTGCCGCCCCCGAACCCCCGGTCCCCCAGCCCTCCGCCGCCAAGCAGCGCAAACGCCGTCGCGGCGGTGCCCGCTTCGCGGGGATGGTCGAGGAGGACGCCGCCCCCGTCGTCGTACCGCCCGCCGCGGTGCCCGCGAGCCCCGTGCCCGCGCCCGCCGCCGGCCGCACCCCGCGCGGCGCGCGCTACGCCGGGGCCGAGGAGGAGGCCGTCGCGGAGCGCCCGGCACCGGAGACCGGCGCGGTCGGCGCGGCGGAGCGGACGGAGGTCACGCGGACCGTCGAGACGCTGGCGCGGCTGCGGGCGGAGGGGCGCAGCGGTGAGGCGCACGCCCTGCTGGTCGAGGCCGCGTCCTGGGCGCCCGCCCGGCTCCCGCTGCTCGCCCACGAACTCGAACGGGCCGGACTGGGAGCGGACTGGCAGACCCTGCTCTGGGAGGCCGCCTCGCTGCCCGCCGGGCGGCTGGTCGCCGCCGCGGACGCCCTGGTCGCGGCCGGGCGCGCGGCGGACGGGCAGCAGATGCTGCGCCAGGGCGTCGCCCGGCCTCCGGGCGAGGTCGGGGAGGCCGTCCTCGGACTGGTCGCCGAGGGCCGCCGGCGCGAGGTGCGCGCCCTGCTCGACGCCTACGTGCGGGCCCGCACTCCCGAGGAGGCCGCCCGCAGCGCCGAGCCCGACCCGCAGCGCCTGGTGCCGCTCCTGCTGGAGGCCGCCCAGGGCGTGTCGGACGAGCGCCGCTGGGATCTGCTGCACGCGCTCCGGGTCGCCGGATTCGCCGTCTGACCGGCGCCGACGTGCCACCGGCGACTCACCCACAGGGGTGCGAATCGCGCCCGGCACCGCGGGTTGGCGACGATGGTCTTGGCAAGCCCGTGCCGGAGGCTTACGTTCGTGGCTCTACGGCCCGCCTCTACGGGCGTAGAGGCGCAGCCGTCGCGTCGAAGGAGCAGCTCATGGCCAACGTCGTACGTGCCGCTCTGGTCCAGGCCGCCTGGACCGGCGACACCGAGTCCATGGTGGCGAAACACGAGGAGCACGCCCGCGAGGCGGCCCGCCGGGGCGCGAAGATCATCGGGTTCCAGGAAGTCTTCAACAGCCCCTACTTCTGCCAGGTCGAGGAACCGGAGCACTACCGCTGGGCCGAGCCCGTGCCCGACGGACCCACCGTGCGGCGCATGCGGGCCCTCGCGCGCGAGACCGGCATGGTGATCGTCGCGCCGGTGTTCGAGGCCGAGCAGCCCGGCTTCTACTACAACACCGCGGCCGTGATCGACGCCGACGGCACCTACCTCGGCAAGTACCGCAAGCACCACATCCCGCAGCTCAAGGGCTTCCGCGAGAAGTTCTACTTCAAGCCGGGCAACCTCGGCTGGCCCGTCTTCGACACCGCGGCCGGCAAGGTCGGCGTCTACATCTGCTACGACCGCCACTTCCCGGAGGGCTGGCGGGAGCTGGGCCTGGCCGGGGCCCAGCTCGTCTACAACCCGTCCGCCACGCACCGGAGCCTGTCGTCCCACCTGTGGCGGCTGGAGCAGCCGGCGGCCGCCGTCGCCAACGCGTACTACATCGCCGCGATCAACCGCGTCGGCCAGGAGGAGTACGGCGACAACGACTTCTACGGGACGAGCTACTTCGTCGACCCGCGCGGGCAGTTCGTGGGGGACGTCGCCAGCGACAGCAAGGAGGAACTCGTGGTCCGGGACCTGGACCTCGACCTCATCGAAGAAGTGCGGCAGACGTGGGCCTTCTACCGCGACCGCCGCCCCGACGCCTACGAAGGGCTGGTGCAGCCGTGACCGACGACCTCCTGGGCCGCCACCGGGCGGTGCTCCCCGACTGGCTCGCTCTCTACTACGAGGAGCCGATCGAGATCACCCACGGTGAGGGCCGCCACGTCTGGGACGCCGAAGGGAACCGGTACCTCGACTTCTTCGGCGGCATCCTCACCACCATGACCGCGCACGCGCTGCCCGAGGTGACCAAGGCGGTGAGCGAGCAGGCCGGGCGGATCATCCACTCCTCGACCCTCTACCTCAACCGCCCGATGGTCGAACTCGCCGAGCGCGTCGCCCAGTTGAGCGGCATCCCGGACGCCCGGGTCTTCTTCACCACCTCCGGCACCGAGGCCAACGACACGGCCCTGCTGCTCGCCACGGCGTACCGGCGCAGCAACACGATCCTGGCCATGCGCAACAGCTACCACGGCCGCTCCTTCAGCTCCGTCGGCATCACGGGCAACCGCGGCTGGTCCCCGACCTCGCTGTCGCCGCTGCAGACGCTCTACGTCCACGGCGGCGTGCGCACCCGAGGCCCGTACGCCTCGCTGAGCGACGACGACTTCATCGCCGCCTGCGTCGACGACCTGACCGACCTGCTCGGCCACACCCGGCCCCCGGCCGCGCTGATCGCCGAGCCCATCCAGGGCGTCGGCGGCTTCACCTCCTCGCCGGACGGGCTGTACGCCGCCTTCCGCGAGGTGCTGAAGGAGCGCGGCATCCTGTGGATCGCCGACGAGGTGCAGACCGGCTGGGGCCGCACCGGCGAGCACTTCTGGGGCTGGCAGGCCCACGGCCAGAACGGGCCGCCGGACATCATGACCTTCGCCAAGGGCATCGGCAACGGCATGTCCATCGGCGGGGTCGTCGCCCGCTCCGAGATCATGAACTGCCTGGACTCCAACAGCATCTCGACCTTCGGCGGCACCCAGATCACCATGGCGGCGGGCCTCGCCAACCTCAACTACCTGCTGGAACACGACCTCCAGGGCAACGCCCGGCGCGTCGGCGGCATGCTCATCGAGCGGCTGCGGGCCGCCGCCGCGCCGGTGCCGGCCGTCCGCGAGGTCCGCGGGCGCGGCCTGATGATCGGCATCGAGATCACCAAACCCGGCACCGACGAGGCCGATCCGCAGACGGCGGCCGCCGTCCTGGAGGCGGCCCGCGCGGGCGGACTGCTGATCGGCAAGGGCGGCGGCCACAACACCAGCTCGCTGCGTGTCGCCCCGCCGCTGTCCCTCAACGTCGCGGAGGCCGAGGAGGGCGCCGCGATCCTCGAGAACGCTCTGAGGAGCATCCAGTAGCAGTGGACTGAGCAAGGGAACCGTCACATGACCACCACCTGGGATTCCCTGGAACCGGCCCTGTCGGTGCGGCAGGTCCTCACCCTGGAGCGGGTGCTCGCCGGGGAGCCCGAGGTGGTGGCCGGTGCCAGCCACCTCGACCGGCCCGTCCGGTGGGTGCACGTCGCCGAGGCCGCCGACGTCGGCGTGATGCTCAGCGGCGGCGAGATGGTCCTCACCACGGGCGTGCTGCTCGCCGGGGACGAGGACAAGCAGGCCGAGTACGTCCGCTCGCTGCACCGCGCCGAGGCCGCCGCCGTCGTCCTGGGACTCGGCCGCGCCTTCCCCTCGCCGCCGGACGTGATGCGCCGGGCCGCCGAGCGGTGCGGGCTGCCGATGGTCGTGCTGCACCGGCCCTTCCCCTTCGCCGAACTGACCGAGGAGGTGCAATCGCGGCTGGTGCGGCGCAAGTTCGCCGCCGTCAGCCTCTCCGAGGCCGTCCGCACCGAACTCACCGCCCTCATCACCGCGGGCGCCCCGCTGCAGCGCCTCCTCGACGAGGTCGCGCGGCACAGCGCCTGCCCGGTCGTCGTCACCAACCTCGCCCACCGCGTCCTCGGCACGGCGGGGGAGCGGCCCGCCGTCGACGACGTGCTGCGCGACTGGGAGCGCATCGCCCGGCAGGCCGGAGGCACCGAAGGAGACGGCTGGATCCGTGCCGAACTGGGCGGGCGCGGGGAGCGGTGGGGCCGGATCGTGCTGTGCGGCTACCGGGGCGACACCGCCACCGGACGGCTGCTGGCCGACCGCGCCGCCGAGGCCCTCGTCCTGCACCGCATGCTCGGCGGCGGCGCCGCGTGCTCCTGGGAGGAGCAGTCCGCGCAGAGCCTGCTGACCGACCTGGTCAGCGGCGTCGTACCGGCGCGGCAACTGCTGCCCCGGGCGCGCGCCGCCGGACTGCCCGTCAACCGGCGGACGTTCGTCCCCCTGGTCGTCCGCGACGGCGACCCCACCCGGCTGGAACGGTTGCTGCGGCTGCTCGGGCTGTCCGGGCTCGTCGCCGAACTGGCCGACGGGGCCACCGCCGTGCTGCTGAGCCTGCCCCGCGACCAGGACGCGGACGCCCTCGCCGCGCACTTCGCGACCCGGCTGCGCACGGAGTCCGGCCGGGACCGCACGGTCGTCGCGGCGGCCGATCCCCGGGTCGCCTGGGACGACGTGCCCACCGGTCTGCGCGAGGCCCAGCACGTGGCGGACGCGGTGGCCGACTCCTCCGCCGCCCTCGACCTCCCGCCGGTCGTCCGCCTGAAGGACGTCCACCTGCGGGGCCTGATCCGCCTGCTGCGCGACGACCCACACGTGCAGTCCTTCGCCGAGCGGGAGCTGGACGGGCTGCTGCGCGCGACCGACGAGGACCTGCTGTCCGTGCTGCGCACGTATCTCGCCACCGGCCGCAACAAGTCCCGCACCGCCCAGCTCCACCACGTCTCCCGGCCGGCCCTCTACCGCCGCCTGGAGGCGATACAGGGCCGCCTCGGGGTGGACCTCGACGACTTCGAGCAGGCCGCCTCGGTGCACATCGCACTCCTCGCGCACGACGCGCAACAGCAGTGAAACACGCGACGACCTGGGAAAACGGCGGTGAAACATGGGCCCACGGCAGAGTGACACGGTGGCACGCCGCACGTCCCGGGACGTGACACGGTGCAACTCAAAGAGGACGTCCCGGCTTCCTAGGCTCACGGCACACCGAGCGACCGGAGGTCCCGATGAGCCGAGTGATCCGTGCCGCCGTCTTCCAGACCGCCTGGACCGGCGACAAGGAATCGATGATCCAGGTCCACGAGCAGGCGGCCCGCGACGCCGCCGCCCAGGGCGCCCAAGTCCTCTGCTTCCAGGAGCTGTTCTACGGCCCGTACTTCTGCCAGGTGCAGGACCCGGCCTTCTACGAGTACGCCGAGCAGATCCCCGAGGGCCCGATCGTCCGCCGCTTCCAGGCCCTCGCGAAGGAACTGGGCCTCGTCCTGGTGCTGCCGATGTACGAGGAGGAGCAGCCGGGGGTCCTCTACAACACGGCCGCCGTGATCGACGCGGACGGCTCCTACCTCGGCAAGTACCGCAAGACCCACATCCCCCAGGTACGCGGTTTCTGGGAGAAGTTCTACTTCCGCCCGGGCAACAGCGGCTGGCCCGTCTTCGACACCGCCGTCGGCAAGGTCGGCGTCTACATCTGCTACGACCGCCACTTCCCCGAGGGCTGGCGCGCCCTCGGCCTCGCGGGTGCCGAGATCGTCTTCAACCCCTCCGCCACGTCCCGCGGCCTGTCCGGCTACCTCTGGCAGCTGGAACAGCCGGCGGCGGCCGTCGCCAACGAGTACTTCGTCGGCGCGATCAACCGGGTCGGCGTGGAGGAGTACGGCGACAACGACTTCTACGGCACGTCCTACTTCGTGGACCCGGAGGCCCAGTTCGTCGGCGAGGTGGCGAGCGACAAGGAGCCCGAACTGGTCGTCCGCGACCTGGACATGGCGAAGCTGCGAGAGGTCCGCGACCGCTGGCAGTTCTACAGGGACCGCGCACCTGGGGCGTATGGCCCCCTGACGGCTCCCTGAAGGGCGCCCTGGCTGCATCGTCCTTGAAGGGGCGCGGGGAACTGCGCGAGCAACCACCCACAACCCGCACGTACCGACTGCGAGGAGCGACCACGACATGAGCAGCCGTACAGTCATCCGCGGCGGCCTCGTCATCACCGCATCCGACGAGATCCACGCCGACGTCCTGATCGAGGACGGCCGCATCGCCGCCCTCGCCGCCACCGGCACCCCCGCGGCGGACACCTTCACCGCGGACCGCACGATCGACGCCACCGGAAAGTACGTCATCCCCGGCGGCGTCGACGCCCACACCCACATGGAGCTGCCCTTCGGCGGCACCTTCGCCTCCGACACCTTCGAGACCGGCACCCGCGCCGCCGCCTGGGGCGGCACCACCACGATCATCGACTTCGCCGTGCAGAGCGTCGGACACTCCCTGCGCGAGGGCCTCGACGCCTGGCACGCCAAGGCCGAGGGCAACTGCGCCATCGACTACGGCTTCCACATGATCGTCTCCGACGTCAACGAGGACACCCTCAAGGAGATGGACCTGCTGGTCGAGGAGGGCGTCACCTCCTTCAAGCAGTTCATGGCCTACCCGGGCGTCTTCTACAGCGACGACGGCCAGATCCTGCGCGCCATGCAGCGCTCCGCCGACAACGGCGGCCTGATCATGATGCACGCCGAGAACGGCATCGCCATCGACGTCCTGGTCGAACAGGCCCTGGCCCGGGGCGAGACCGACCCGCGCTACCACGGCGAGGTCCGCAAGGCCCTGCTGGAGGCCGAGGCCACCCACCGGGCCATCCGGCTCGCGCAGGTCGCCGGCGCGCCCCTGTACGTCGTGCACGTCTCGGCGATGGAGGCCGTCGCCGAACTGGCCCGGGCCCGCGACGACGGGCTGAACGTCTTCGGCGAGACCTGCCCGCAGTATCTGTTCCTGTCCACCGACAACCTCGCCGAGCCCGACTTCGAGGGCGCGAAGTACGTGTGCAGCACGCCGCTGAGGCCGCGCGAGCACCAGGCCAAGCTGTGGCAGGGGCTGCGCACCAACGACCTCCAGGTGGTCTCCACCGACCACTGCCCCTTCTGCTTCGTCGGCCAGAAGGAACTCGGCCGCGGCGACTTCTCCAAGATCCCCAACGGCCTGCCGGGCGTGGAGAACCGCATGGACCTGCTCCACCAGGCCGTCCTCGACGGGCACATCTCCCGCCGCCGCTGGATCGAGATCGCCTGCGCCACCCCGGCGCGGATGTTCGGCCTGTACCCGAAGAAGGGCACCATCGCCCCGGGCGCCGACGCCGACGTGGTGATCTACGACCCGCACGCCGAGCAGGTCATGTCGGCCGAGACCCACCACATGAACGTCGACTACTCGGCGTACGAGGGCAAGCGCGTCACCGGCCGCGTCGAGACCGTGCTCTCGCGCGGCGTACCGGTCATCACCGAGCGGGAGTACACCGGACGCCCGGGTCACGGCGTCTTCGCCCCGCGCTCCACCTGTCAGTACCTGAACTAGGGAGTGGCGCAGATGGACTTCGGACTCGTCCTGCAGACCGACCCGCCGGCCTCGCGGGTGATCAGCCTGATGAAGCGCGCGGAACGGAACGGCTTCTCGTACGGCTGGACCTTCGACTCCGCCGTGCTGTGGCAGGAGCCGTTCGTGATCTACAGCCAGATCCTGGCCAACACCACGAAACTGAAGGTCGGGCCCATGGTGACCAACCCGGGCACCCGCACCTGGGAGGTCACCGCCTCCACCTTCGCCACCCTCAACGACATGTTCGGCAACCGCACGGTCTGCGGCATCGGCCGGGGCGACTCCGCGATGCGTGTGGCCGGCCGCAAACCCAACACCCTGGCCCGGATCAGCGACGCCATGAAGGTCATCCGGGCCCTCGGCAGCGGCCGCGAGGCCGACCTCGGCGGCGGCAGCGTCGTCCGGTTCCCGTGGATCAAGCCGGGCGCCGAACTGCCCGTCTGGATGGCCGCGTACGGGCCCAAGGCGCTGAAGATGACCGGCGAGGAGGCGGACGGGTTCATCCTCCAGCTGGCCGACCTCTACCTGACCGAGTACATGGTCAAAGCCGTGAAGGACGCCGCAGTCGCCGCCGGCCGCGACCCGTCCGAGGTGACCGTCTGCGTGGCCGCCCCGGCCTACGTCACCGAGGACGACTCGCCCGAGGCGCTCGCCCACGCGCGCGAGCAGTGCCGCTGGTTCGGCGGCATGGTCGGCAACCACGTCGCCGACCTGGTCTCCAAGTACGGCGAGCACTCCGCCGCCGTCCCCGACGAACTCACCGACTACATCAAGGCCCGCGAGGGCTACGACTACTCCCACCACGGCCGCGCCGGCAACCCGGACACCCAGTTCGTGCCCGACGAGATCGTCGACCGGTTCTGCCTGATCGGCCCGGTCGAGCGGCACGTCGAGAAACTGAACGCCCTGCGCGCACTCGGCGTGGACCAGTTCGCCGTGTACGACATGCACGACGCGCAGGAGGCCGTGATCGACGCCTACGGATCGCGGGTGATCCCGGCGGTCAACGGCTGACCCTCCCGCACCGCAGCCCCATGGACTCCCCCTTCCCCCGGCCCGGGAAGGGGGCGCAGGACGCTCCCGAGCGCACCCCCCATCGGCATCACCCGCACGGCCTTTCCCGTCCCACCTCCCTGATTGGCCCGGCCCATGACCGATACCGCTCCCACGGCCACACCACCCACCACCCAAGTCACCCTCGCCGACGGCCGGGTGGAGATCGCCCCGGGCGCCCCGGCGCCGAGCGGTCCCTACGCCAACGAGGACCTGCTGCCGGTCCCCGTCGAGAAGCGCACCTGGACCACGTACAATTTCTCCGCGCTGTGGGTCGGCATGGCCCACAACACGGCCTCCTGGACCCTGGCCTCCGGGCTCATCGCCGTCGGCATGGACTGGAAGCAGGCGGTGTTCACCATCGCCCTCGCCAACGTGATCGTGCTGATACCCATGCTGCTCACCGGGCACGCCGGGCCCAAGTACGGCATACCCTTCCCCGTCTTCGCTCGGGCCTCCTTCGGCATCCGCGGGGCCAACCTGCCCGCCGTCGTACGGGCGCTCGTGGCGTGCGGCTGGTTCGGCATCCAGACCTGGATCGGCGGCGAGGCCATCTACTTCCTGGCCGGGAAGCTGATCGGCAGCGGCTGGACGGACGCCGCGAAGGTCGGCGGCTACGCCTGGACCATGTGGCTGTCGTTCGCGATCTTCTGGGCGCTGCAGGTCGTCATCATCTACCGGGGCATGGAGACGATCCGCCGCTTCGAGAACTGGGCGGCGCCCTTCGTGCTCGTCGGGGCGTTCGTGATGCTGTGGTGGATGAGCGACAAGGCGGGCGGCTTCGGCCCGCTGCTCGACCAGCCGTCCAAGCTCGGCTGGGGCGCCGACTTCTGGACGCTGTTCGCCCCCGCCCTCATGGGCATGATCGGCTTCTGGTCCACGCTGTCGCTGAACATCCCCGACTTCACCCGCTACGGCAGGAGCCAGAAGGCCCAGACCTGGGGCCAGGCCCTCGGCCTGCCGACGACGATGACGCTGTTCGCGTTCCTGTCCGTGATGGTCACCTCGGGCTCGCAGGCCGTGTACGGCGAGGCCATCTGGGACCCGGTACAGCTCGCGGCCAAGACCGACAACACCGTGGGCCTGCTCTTCGCCCTCGTCACCGTGCTGGTCGCGACCCTGTCCGTCAACGTCGCCGCCAACCTGGTCTCCCCGGCGTTCGACTTCTCCAACATCGCGCCCCGCCGCATCAGTTTCCGCGCCGGCGCCCTCGCCACCTGCGTCCTCGGCGTGCTGATCTTCCCGTGGAAGCTGTACTCCGACCCGCAGGGCTACATCTTCACCTGGCTCGGCCTGGTCGGCGGCCTGCTCGGCACCGTCGCGGGCATCCTCATCGCCGACTACTGGATCCTGCGCCGCTCCCGTCTCGACCTCGCCGACCTGTACCGCACGGGCGGCCGCTACTGGTACGAGGGCGGCTGGAACTGGCGGGCCGTCGTCGCCTTCGCGGTCGGCGGTGTCCTCGCCGTCGGCGGCGCCAGCTTCAAACCGCTGATCGACGGCCGTCCCATCCCGGCGCTGGCCGATCTCGCCGACTACGGCTGGGCCGTGGGCCTGGGCACGTCGATGGTGCTGTACCTGCTGCTGATGGCGACGCGCGGCCGCAGAGCCCTCTGAGGGGCGCCGCGCTGGAGGGCGCTCAGCCCTTCTCGCTCTCCAGCGCGGCCACCGCTTCCTTCGCGGCCTTGATGGCGCCCTTGTTGATGGTGTCCGTGTCCGGCGCTTTCTTCGACTCGAAGTCACTGCCGTTGTACGTGATCGTCACCAGCGCGTTGGACGCTCGGGCGACCACGACACCCTCACGCGTCTCCTGCTTGTCCTCGGTGGTGAGGTTCACGACGGAGTACGCGCTGTCACCCAGACCGGGGACGTCCCCACCGCCGCTCCGCTTCTCGGTGCTCTCCCGGTACGCCTTCTCCGCCGCCTCGTCCGACTCCAGCACCTCGTACGACACGTCCAGCCAGCGGTAGTCGTACCCCTTGAGCGCGTTCCAGGAGCAGGTGCGGCGCAGCTCCGCGTCCGTGGACGGGATCTCCTTGCCGCCTGTCTTGGCGCCCGGCACCAGCGACTGGATCGTCTTCTTGGCGACGCTCTCGCAGGGGGCGGGCGCGGCCGCGTACGTCTTCGACGCCGTCGACGTGGACGGGGCGGACGCGGACCGGGTCTCGGTCTTCTCGTCGGCCGGCCTGTGCTCGGCGGCCTGCGGCGCGGCGAGCGGACCGGACGACAGCGCCCAGCCCGCCGCGGCGAGCACGGCCACCGGGGACAGGCGTGCGGTCAGGGCCAGGGGCAGAGGTAGGGAACGCACGGCGCCCTTCTCGTGGGGGACGGACGGTGCGGAGCGGGCCCGCACGGCGGACGGGACGACAGTGTCACACGAGTCCCTGTGGTGCGGAAGTGCGGTCCGGCACACAGGCTGCGGAAACACGCCTCGCACCGGCGCGGTCGCACTGCGCAGTCCTGGCCGGGGGTTTCGCCCGAGCCGTGACCGGGGGAGGGGGACGGGTGGCGCGTCAGTACGAGAGGTGAGAGGTCGTATGTTCACATCCCGCCCGACCCTCCAGGGCACCTTCGGCATGGTCTCCTCCACCCACTGGCTCGCCGCGCAGTCGGCGATGGCCGTCCTGGAGGACGGCGGCAACGCCTGCGACGCGGCCGTGGCCGGCGCCTTCGTGCTGCACGTCGTCGAACCCCACCTCAACGGCCCGGCCGGCGAGGTGCCGATCCTGTTCGCCCCGCCCGGCGGCGAGGTGCGGGTGCTGTGCGGACAGGGCGTCGCACCCGCCGGGGCGACCGTCGCGCACCACCGCGGCCTCGGCCTGGACCTCGTCCCCGGTACCGGACCGCTGGCCGCCGCCGTACCCGGCGCGTTCGACGCCTGGATGCTGCTGCTGCGCGACCACGGCACCAAGTCCCTCGCCGACGTCCTGAAGTACGCCATCGGCTACGCCGAGCACGGCCACGCGCCCGTGGAGCGCGTCACGGAGACCGTCGAGACGGTGCGGGAACTGTTCGAGACCGAGTGGACCTCGTCGGCGGAGGTCTACCTGCCCGGCGGCAAGCCACCCCGCCCCGGCGAGCTCTTCCGCAACCCCGCGCTCGCCGCCACCTGGCAGCGCCTGCTCGCCGAGACCGCCGGGGCGGGCGACCGGGAGGCGCAGATCGAGGCAGCGCGGCGGGTGTGGCGCACCGGCTTCATCGCCGAGGCCCTCGTCCGGCAGGCCGCGCGCCCCACCCTGGACACCACCGGCGAGCACCACACCGGCACCCTCACGGCCGCCGACCTCGCCGCCTGGTCCGCGACCTACGAGACACCGGTGACGTACGACTGGAACGGCTGGACCGTGTGCAAGCCGGGCCCCTGGAGCCAGGGCCCGGTCCTGCTCCAGCAACTCGCCCTGCTCCCGCCGGAACTGCCCGCCTACGGCTCGGCCGACTACGTCCACCTCCTGGTCGAGGGCTGCAAACTCGCCATGGCCGACCGGGAGGCCTGGTACGGGGACGCCGCCGAGGTGCCCCTCGACGACCTGCTGTCCGCCGAGTACAACACAGCCCGCCGCGCCCTCGTCGGCGAGCGGGCCGAGCACGACCTGCGGCCCGGCAGCCCCGGCGGACGCACCCCGCGGCTGGGCGCGCACGCGCGCGTGGCGGCCGCCGCCCAGGAGGGCTTCGACGCCCTGGGCATCGGCGAGCCGACCGTCGCGAAGCTCCCGACGTCCCCCGTGCCCGGCGAACCGGTCGTCACCGCCGACGGGAGCACCCGCGGCGACACCTGCCACCTCGACATAGTCGACCGCTGGGGCACCATGGTCTCCGCCACCCCCAGCGGCGGCTGGCTCCAGTCCAACCCCGTCGTCCCCGAACTCGGCTTCCCGCTCGGCACCCGGCTGCAGATGACCTGGCTGGAGGAGGGCCTGCCCAGCACCCTCACCCCCGGCCGCCGCCCCCGCAGCACCCTGTCGCCCTCGATCGCACTGCGCGACGGCGTGCCCGTCCTGGCGTTCGGCACGCCCGGCGGGGACCAGCAGGACCAGTGGCAACTGCACTTCCTCCTCGCGGTCGCGCTGCGCCCCCAGGTGCGCGGCGGCCTCGACCTCCAGGGCGCGATCGACGCCCCGAACTGGCACAACGACAGCTTCCCGGGCTCCTTCTACCCGCGCGGCATGCGCCCCGGGAGCGTGACCGTCGAGGCCCGCACCGACCCGGCCGTCGTCGCGGAGCTGCGGCGCCGCGGCCACGAGGTGACCGTCGGCGCACCCTGGTCGGAGGGCCGGCTCTGCGCGGTCGCCCGGGACCCGGAGACCGGCGTCCTGTCGGCGGCGGCGAACCCCCGCGGGATGCAGGGATACGCGGTCGGCCGGTGACCCGCCCCCCGGCCGGTCCCCCCCGGCCGGTGTTCACCGCGATTCCACGCCCGGTGCACCCGGCGGGTGGGGATTGTCAGTGGCGCGTGTTGTCATGGAAGGGTGATCGACAGCAACGAAACCATCGAAGAGTTTCTCGCACAGCACGCCTCCGACGTCGAAGAGGCGATCCGCAAGGCGGCCACCACCGAGATCATGCCGCGCTGGCGTCAGCTCGCCGCGCACGAAGTGGACCAGAAGAGCGGCCCGCACGACCTGGTGACCGACGCCGACCGCAAGGCCGAGCTGTACCTCACCGAGGCCCTGCCCGCCCTGCTGCCCGGCTCGGTCGTGGTCGGCGAGGAAGCGGTCCACGCCAACCCCGCGTCCTACGAGGCGATACGGGGCGACGCCCCGGTCTGGATCATCGACCCGGTCGACGGCACCCGGCCGTTCGTCCGCGGCGAGGCCGGGTTCTGCACCCTGGTCGCCCTGGCCCAGGGCGGCACCCTGTTCGCGTCCTGGACCTACGCGCCCGCCCGCGACCGCCTCGCCACCGCCGAGCGGGGCAAGGGCGCCTACCTCGACGGCGAGCGGCTCTTCGCCGGTGTGCCCGACCCCGGCCGTGACCTCCGCGTGGCCACCTCCCACCCGGACTACACGACGGACGAGCAGAAGCACGCCCTGCTCTGCCTGCGCACCGAGGGCGTGGCACCGCGCGCGTGCGGCTCGGCCGGCCTGGAGTACCTCGCCATCGCCCGGGGCGAGTTGGACGCCACGGCCTTCTCCTGGGAAGCAGCCTGGGACCACGCGGCCGGACTCCTCCTGGTCGAGGAGGCGGGCGGCGCCCACCTGACTCGCGCGGGCGAGCCGTTCCGCATCACGGGCGGCAACGCCCTGCCGTTCACCGCGGCCCGGGACGCGGCCACGGCCCGGCGGGTGGCGGCGCTGCTGGCGGGCGGCGCGTGAGCCCGGCCGCAGCGCGACGGACGGTCACCGACCGTAGGCGTCCGGTCGCGCTGATCGCATCGGGGCTCCTCCGCGGCACCCGGACCTCACCCGCGGCCGGTGACTGTCCGTCCCCGGGCATATCCTGATCCCCAGTGGCCGTCGGCTGACGAAGGGGTCCGAAGGTGCCGTCGATGCTCGATGCCGTCGTAGTGGGTGCGGGGCCGAACGGACTGACCGCGGCCGTGGAGCTGGCCCGCCGCGGCTTCTCCGTCGCCGTCTTCGAGGCCCGGGGCACCGTGGGCGGCGGCTCCCGCACCGAGGAGCTCACCCTGCCGGGCTTCCGGCACGACCCGTGCGCCGCGGCCCACCCGCTCGCCATCAACTCACCCGCCTTCCGTGCCCTCCCGCTGGAGCGCTACGGCCTGGAGTGGCTGCACGCCGAGCTGCCGATGGCCCACCCCTTCCCGGACGGCACGGCGGCCGTGCTGGCCCGGTCGGTGGGCGAGACGGCCGCCTCCTTCGGGCCGCGCGACGCCGGGGCGTACCGCAGGCTCGTCGAGCCCTTCCTGCCCAAGTGGGACACGCTCGCCCGGGACTTCATGTCCCTGCCGCTCACGGCGCTGCCCCGCGACCCGGTCACCCTCGCCCGCTTCGGCCTCGTCGGACTGCCCCCGTCGACGCTGCTGATGCGCCGCTTCCGCGACGAACCGGCCAGGGCGCTGTTCGCCGGGCTCGTCGCCCATGTCATGGCACCGCTGGGCGGATTCGCCACCGGCGCCATCGGCCTGGTCTTCGCCCTCGCGGCACACGCCCGCGGCTGGCCGGTCGCCCGCGGCGGCTCCCAGGCGATCTCCGACGCCCTCGCCGCCCACCTGCGCGACCTCGGCGGCAGCGTCCACACCGACTACGAGGTCAAGCGCCTGGACGACCTGCCGCCGGCCCGGGCGTACGTCTTCGACACCTCGCCCACCGCCCTGGCCCGCATCGCCGGCTTCGGCGACCACTACGCCGGCTACCGCTACGGACCGGGCGCCTTCAAGATCGACTACGCGCTGGACGGCCCCGTGCCGTGGACCGCGAAGGAGGCCCGCGTCGCCGGCACGGTGCAGATCGGCGCGAGCCGCGCCGAGATCGGCACGGCCCTGCGCGCGGCGGCCAAGGAGGGCAAGGCCCCCGACAAACCGTTCATGATCACGGTTCAGCCGAGTGTCGTCGACCCCACCCGGGCCCCCGCGGGCAAGCACGTCTTCTGGGCCTACGGCCACGTCCCGCACGGCTGGACCGGCGACCTCACCGACGCCATCGAGCGCCAACTGGAGCGCTTCGCCCCGGGGTTCCGCGACCGCGTCCTGGCCCGCGCCACGGCCGGGCCGCCCGAACTCGCCGCCCGCAACGCCAACTACGTCGGCGGCGACATCGCCTCGGGCGCGGCCTCCGGCCTCCAGCTCCTGCTGCGCCCGAAGCTCACCCTGTTCCCGTACCACACCCCCCACCCGGCCGTCTTCATCTGCTCCTCGGCGACCCCGCCGGGCCCCGGTGTGCACGGCATGTCGGGGCACAACGCGGCGAAGGCCGTCTGGAAGCGACTGAGGCAGACGTGACCACCATCGAAGCGGTCCAGGGCGACATCACCCGCGAGAGCGTCGACGCCATCGTCAACGCGGCCAACTCCTCGCTGCTGGGCGGGGGAGGGGTCGACGGGGCGATCCACCGGCGCGGCGGCCCGGCCATCCTGGAGGACTGCCGCAGGCTGCGCGCCTCCCACTACGGCAAGGGCCTGCCCACGGGCCGGGCCGTCGCCACGACCGCGGGGGACCTGGACGCCCGCTGGGTCATCCACACCGTCGGTCCCGTGTACCAGCCTTCCCGCAGTGATCCCGCGCAGCTCGCCTCCTGCTACCGCGAGTCGCTCCGGGTGGCCGATGAGCTGGGCGCCCGCACGGTGGCGTTCCCGGCCATCTCGGCCGGTGCCTACGGGTGGCCGATCGAGGACGCCGCTCGCATCGCTGTGGAAACGGTGCGGGACACGGAGACCGCCGTCGAAGAAGTCAGGTTCGTCCTGTTCGACGAGCGGGCATTCACGGCGTTCGCCGAGCACGTCCACAAGCTGGGTCGACAGGGGGGTGAAGGCCCCTTCTCGTCCGGGTCCCCGTGACCGCGTCACAGGCGGCCTACGCCTGCTCCGGCCCCTTGTACGTCCCCTGTCAGGCGTGGCATCGGCGCGGATCGGGTTGTTCGCGGGCCATTCGGGACAGGGCCGTGGAGAGGGTGACGAGGGTGTCGGCGTCGGCGCCGAGGTCGTTTCCGGTGGGGAGGGCGACGCGTGCGGCGGGGAGGGCGGTGTCGGGGTCCTCGGTCTCCGGTTTGAGGGCGAGGGCCTTGGTGATGTGGCGGGCGAGCTGGTCCGGGCCGCAGCGGGCCAGGTCCGTGCCGGGGGCGGCCAGCGCGAGGTAGGGGCTCAGACGGACCAGTCCGTCACGGCACTCGATGAGGCGGCGGTAGAAGCGGGCGTGGGTGCGCCGCAGGCGGGGGCGGCTCCAACGCGGGCGGGACGGTTCGCGGTTCAGGACGAGTTCCGGATAAGCGCTGACCAGGGCCTGCCAGAGGGGCGCCAGCTGCTCGTACATGCGGCGGTGGCTGAGGACGGACCGCAGATGGGTCGCCAGCTGTACCCCGGCGAACAGCACGATGCCGATCAGCACACAGCCCAGGGCCACGTCGGTGAGCACCAGGTTCAGCGTTTCCAGCTCCGGGTGCGATCCGGGGACGTCGATGCGCAACAGCACCAGGACGACCCGGTCGGCCGCTGTGAGGGCCAGCCCGAACAGCCCGGCGGTCATGGTGCGCAGACTGCGCGCGAGATGCCAGGACGCCCGGCGGGCGTAGCGCAGGGCCCACTGACCGGAGACGACGTAGGCGTAGACGAAGAAGACATTGCCGACGAGGTAGAAGCAGGCGATCCCCGGTTCTGCCATGTGCGGGGTGGAAAGGGAGTGGTCGCGCAGCGCCGGTGGTGTCGCGACCATGCTCATGACCATGGTCGCCAGGGCGCCGGCGAGCAGCGCGGTGTGCCGTCGCCGCCGACGCCGGAATGCGGTCGGGGAGCCGCGGGTGGAGGCGACGAAGAACAGGATGAGCATGGTCAGGCCGGACATGTAGAGCGCGTTGAAGGCGACCTTGCCGACGCCGGTCGGCGTGAACGCCATCAGCCGCTCACGGACCTCGGGGAAGCCGAGGACGTCACCCGCGGTGAGCAGGAACAGAGCGAGGACCAGCAGCCGCAGCACCCGGTCGTGCGGGGCGCGGGCCAGATCGACGGCCTTCCACGCCGTTCCCGCGACCAGCATCGCGGTCACCGTGAGGTGGAGGATCACGTCCATCCCCATCGGGCGCTCAGTGCGGAGCGCAGGGGGTCGAGGGCGGAGTCCTCGGGGATGTCCTCGGTGGTGCGAGGAGTGGCGTAGTCGATGACGACGGCCCACTCCTGGATGATGGTCGCGACGAGTTCCGCCTCGCGTTCGTAGTCCTCGGTGTAGTACGTGCGGTGGAACCGTCTCGTGATCAGCCCTCGCGGCTGGGCGAGGCCGAGGTGATCCTCGTCCGGACTCACGCCGTCCTGGTGATCGGCGAGGATGTGGCCGATCTCGTGCAGGATGATGTGGTCCTGGTGGACCCGGGTCGTCTCCCGCTGGTAGAAGATGTCGTCCTCGTCGGGGCGGGAGATCCATATGCCGAACGGGCCGGGGACGGGCAGGTCCCAGGGGATCAGCCGGATGGGCTTGCCGCGGTGTTCGCCGAGCCGCCGGCACAACTCTTCGACGCGCAACGGGGGTCGGATGTCGAGCCGGCGTAACAGTCGTTTGCAGTAACGGCGCAGCTCACGCTCGCGTATCGCCACGAGTGCTTCCTCGGGTGGGGGCGTCGGGGTCGTCGGGTCCGTCCTGGTCGAAGGTGTCGATCATCTTCAGCAGCTGCTCCCGCAACGGTGGTGTCATCGCTCCTGCCCGCATCGCGATCGTCCGGACTTGGTGGCTGGCCAGCCGCTCCCGCAGCAGCTGGTCCTCCGGGCTCTCCGGCGCGACCAGGGACTGGACGGTGATGGGCGGCGCTCCCGGGTCCCGGTGGTCGTCGAAGAACTTCGCCAGACCCTCCAGCACGCTCAGCGTCGGGTTCGTGTGCGATCCGTTCCGCAGCATCGCCAGGTAGCTGCGCGACAGCGTGGCCCGGTGGGACGAGTCCGAGGTGACCGCCTTGGCCACCTCCGCCGTCGAGTACTCCCGCTGCCGTCCGTGGTCGTCGCGCCAGCGCACCGTTGCGAACAACGTATTCAACCGTTCGGCCAGCGACTGCCGACATCCCTTGTCATCACGTGAAGACAATGCCCACCCTCCCGGTCGGATACCCCGGTGATCCCGAATCTGTGAAGAGACATGTGCTCTGCCGGACAGTAGCCAACGTTGCTTGCCCCGGCGGAGCACGGAGTGCCAATATGTTGGACGCTTCGCTAACGGTACCGATGCACGCCGACCAAGTCTCCCGTCCCGCGGGGGATTTGAGGCTGATCACGGTGATCCGATCACGGTGGTCTACCGCCGGCGGCGTAGGCGCCTCGACGCGACGAACCGATGAGTGTGCGAAGAGGAGAGTCCATGTCTGAGGCGTTACCCGGCCCTGCGACGCGAACGGACCAGGACGGGCGGCGGACGCGGTCCGTGCCCATCGGGTCACTGGTGATCTCCGATTCACCGCGCATCGCAGGGGAGAACGCCCAGCACATCAGAGTGCTCGCCGAGTCGGACCTGGCCTGGCCCCCGATCATCGTGCACCGGTCCACCATGCGCGTGGTGGACGGGGTGCACCGGGTGCGCGCGGCGGTCCTGCGCGGAGAGGAACGCATCGAGGCCGAGTTCGTCGACGGCACCGTCGAGGACGCGTTCGTGCTCGCCGTCCGTCTGAACACGCGGCACGGGATGCCGCTCTCGCGGGCCGACCGCACCGCCGCGGCCACCCGCCTCGTCCAGAGTCGCCCGGAGTGGTCGAACCGCCGGATCGCGGAGCTCGTCGGAATCTCGCCCACCACGGTCGCCGGACTGCGTGAGCGTTCAACCGGCCGGAGTGGTCAGTTGAACGCCCGGGCGGGACGTGACGGCCGGGTCCGGCCCCTCGGTGCCGACGCCGCCGAGGGGCGCCGGCGAGTGGTCCGTGTCATCCAGTGCCGGCCCGACGCGTCGCTGCGGGAGATCGCGGCGGAGGCCGGTGTCGCCGTCGCCACCGCCAGGGACGTACGGCAGCGGCTGCGGGTCGGGGAGGATCCGGTACCGCCTCGGCTGCGAGCGGCCGAACTGCGGGAGTCCGGCCACGGCGAAGCGCCCGCGGTCGACGCCGGCGCGCCCCTGGTGGGAGGCGGCAAGTCCGTGGTGCCCCTGCCGCCGTCGCAGCCGGCCGGTCACGAGGTCGCGCGCAGTCTGCGCAAGGATCCGTCGCTGCGTTTCTCCGAGGCCGGCCGGACGCTGCTGCGCCTGTGGAGCGCGCACGCCATGGACGCCGGGCAGTGGCAGTGGCTGGCCGACAGTGTGCCCGCGCACCGGTTGCCCGACGCCGCCTGGGCCGCCCGCCGCTGCGCCGAGATATGGCTGCGATTCGCCAGGGACCTGGAGGAACGCGCCGCGCTGAACCGTGACCAGGCGAGCTGAGGCACCTATTCCGCATGTTCACTAATGAAACGGACTTTACGGTCCGCTTCGCTTCATGTACGCCGGAGAGACTCGTGTACCGTGAAGTGACCGTCGGTCTCGCTGATTAATTCGGTAGGCCGTCGACGGATCCGAATACCGGCGAAATGACACTTCGAAGGGGATTCTTCGATGCGTAGCAGCGCGGTGCAGGCGGAGCGATGTCCGGTGGGCACCGGCGACCGGTGAGAACGCGTCGTCATAACCGGCGGGCGGCATCGTGGCCGCCATCCGCCATCCGTCATACGTCTTCTCGGACGTTCCCTTCCCTTCTCTGACATGCCTCCGGCGCGGGGGCGGCCCACGCTGCCCCGGCCGATCTACGCGCGACCGGGCCGCAATGACGCGTGCCGGGAAGAGCGCCTTCGGTGGCGAACGACTTCCCCCGGTCCTCGAATGGCCGGGCGGTTCGCCGTGCGCAGCCGTGCCTGCGCACCCGCCACAACGGCACTTTGTGCACAGTTTTGTGATGCCTTGAGACCGATCACTAACCAAATGGGGGAACAGTGAACACGGCCGATCGTAGAAGCAAGGGCATACAGGAGACGGTCGCCGTCCGGCGTCCGGCCCCGATTTCGCCAGGCTGGCGGAATTCCGTCAGGCAGGCCGAAGCGAACGACGGGATGAGTGACCGGAGCCGGGAGAAGTCCGTCCGTGACCTCTGGCGGCCCGCCATGCCCCGGCGGGAGTTGGTCACGTACACCCCGGGGTTACTGCTCACCGACGACGCACGGCGGCTGCCCTCCGGGCTGCGGACGGCCGTGCAGTGCATCGAGCTGGCGAACCTCGGGGTGAACCGCGCGATCGTCACCGAGCAGGCGGAACGGGTGCTGCAGTCGGATCCGGCGCGCGCGGACGCGTACGGGCCCTGGCTCGCCGTACTCGCCCTGTACTACACCGGTGACGTGGTGTCGGCGGACGCGCAGTGCGAGCGGCTGGCCCGGCACCCCTCGTGGTCGGAATCGGCGCGGCACCAGAACCTGCTCAAGCTGCTGCGCGCCCGCGGCTCCCTGATCTCCGGCGACGCCACCCGGGCCGTGGACCTGCTGAAGGCCGCGCTCGCCGATGAGGCGTCGACCTTCCCGGCCTGCCTCGCCATCGCCTGGCTGATCGAGGCACTGGTGCACCTCGGCGAGCTGGACCAGGCGCACGAGGTGCTGCTGGAGCACGGGCTGGTCGGCCGGCTCAGCGCCCACCTGCCGGACCGGCCGCACGTGCTGGCCGCCCGGGGTGCGCTGCATATGGCGATGGGCCAGTTCCAGCACGCCGTCGACGACTACACCGCCTGCGGCCGGACACTGGCCGCGCTCAACGTCGTCAACTCGGCCGTCCTGCCGTGGCGTTCGAGGGCGGCGTTCGGCGCGCTGGCCGTGCAGCGGTACGACCTCGCCCTGGCCCTGGCCGAGGACGAGCTGATCGCGGCACGCAAGTGGGGTTCGGCGCGCAGTGTCGGCACGGCCCTGCACGCCGTGGCCATAGCGCGGCGGGACGACTCGTCGGTGCCCCTGCTGGAGGAGGCCGTGCAGCTGCTCGACCTGGGGCAGGCCCGCACGGAGCTGACACAGGCGCTCTACGACCTCGGCACGCTGCAGGTGGAGCGGAAGGACGTGATCGGCGGGCGCAGCCGGCTGGAGGCGGCGGGCGCGGTGGCCCGCGAGTGCGGCAACGCCTACTGGGTGGAACGCGTCCGGCAGGCGCTGACCCGGTTGAGCGGCCCCGACAACGGCCGTGCGCTCACCCGCCAGGAGATCAAGATCGCCCAGCTGGCCCGTGCCGGGTACAGCAACCAGCGGATCGCGGAGACGCTGTTCCTCGCCGTGCGCACGGTCGAGTTCCACCTCTCCAGCGTCTACCGCAAGCTCGCCATCTCCGGCAGGAGGGAACTGGCCACCGCTCTGGGGTCCGTGGCCGCCTAGCGGGGCGTTCCGTCCACGGCGCCGCCCGTGCCCGAGGAGGGGCCCGCCGGGCTCGGCCACATCGGCGAGATCATGAACATGTGGGTCCACACGGCCGACTCCGAGGCCGAGTCAGGACCGGGTGGC
>NZ_JBEYZD010000084.1:0-37842 GCF_040645895.1 Streptomyces olindensis
TTGCGTTTCCGACTCTATCAGATCTTTCTCGATCCGATTTCCTCGGTGCTTTCCAGGTTCCCGCTTCCGCGTTTCCCTTTCCGGCGGTTCCGACTCTATCAGATCCTTTCGGGCCTGATCCCCTGTCAGCTGGGGTTGTCCTCGCGGCCGTTGGGCCGTTCCGACGTCTCCAACCTTAGCGCCATCCCTCGGTGATTCCAAAATCGAAGCCAGTCGGAGTCGATCAGGTCGCCGAGCCCCAATTCGAATTGAATTCGGGCACGCCGAAATCAACCCCGTTGGGAGCGATCTTGCTAGTGGTTGGGTGCCGCTCGTGCGGCGGAAGTGCTGTCGCAGAACCGTTACGGCTCCGCGGCAACCCGAAGAACTCTACGGATCGGGCAGAGGGGTGTCAAGTGCCCCCTGTCAAGATCTTTTGTGCGGGCGTCAGTCCAGGTCGGAGAGGCGGCCGCCGGCGTCCGGCTGGGCGTGTTCCACCCGGCGCAGGAGCCGGGTGAGGACCTCGCCCAGCGCGGTGCGCTCCTCCTGGGACAGGTCCTGGAGCAGGTCTTCCTCGAAGACCGACGCCAGGCGCATCGCCTCCAGCCACTTCTCACGCCCCTCCGGTGTCAGCTCGACGATGACTCGTACGCGGTTGGACTCGTCTCGCTCCCGGGTGACCAGTCCTTCGCCGACCATGCGGTCGATCCGGTGAGTCATGGCCGCCGGGGTCAGGCCGAGGCGCTTGGCGAGGTCGCTGGGGCCCAGCCGGTAGGGGGCGCCGGAGAGGACGAGGGCCTTGAGGACCTCCCACTCGGCGTTGCTGATGTCCAGGGCCGCGGTCTGACGGCCGTAGGCGACGTTCATGCGGCGGTTGAGGCGGGACAGGGCCGAGACGATCTGCTCCACCTGGGGGTCGAGGTCCTGGAACTCGCGCTGGTACGCCGCGATCTGCTCTTCGAGGGTCGGCTCGCTGGGGCCGGGGGTGTCGCCCATGGGCGGCAGTATGGCACGGCTGCTCTTTGCCTTGAAGTCCTTGGATGTGTACTCTTTAGCTTCGAAATTTAGTTTCGAAGTCTTCACTCCTAACTTGTGAGAGAGGTGAACGTGACCAGGGCGATGGGCGCGGCGATGCGCCGGATCCACGTGGGCAACGCACTCAGCGCGTTCGGACTCGGCTTCACGGTCCCGTATCTGTACGTCTACGTGGCGCAGGTGCGGGGGCTGGGAGCCATGACGGCGGGTCTCGTGCTCGCCGTCTTCGCTGTGGCCGCGCTGGTCGTGCTGCCGTTCGCCGGGCGGGCCATCGTCCGGCGTGGCCCGCTGCCGGTGCTGCTCGCCGCCCTGGTCGCCGCCGCCCTGGGGGCGCTGAGCCTGGGGGTGGCCGGCGGTGCGGCCGCCGTGCTGGTGTCGGCCTCCCTGTTGGGAGCCGGGCAGGCCGTGATGCAGCCGGCGCTGGCGACGATGATCGTGGACTGCTCCAGTGCGGAGACGCGGTCGCGTGCCTTCGCCATGCAGTTCTTCCTGCAGAATCTCGGGCTCGGCGTCGGCGGTCTCATCGGCGGCCATCTGGTCGACACGTCCAGTGCCGCGTCCTTCACGCTGCTCTTCGCGATCGAGGCGGCGATGTTCCTGCTGCTGGTCGTGGTGATGGTGACGGTGCGGATGCCGCACGCTCCTCGGATCGAGGGCGCCCCGGTGGCGTCGGGGCGGGGCAGCTGGAAGCAGCTGATGGGCAACCGGGCCATGGTGCAGCTGTGTGTGCTGGGCTTCGTGCTGTTCTTCGCCTGCTACGGGCAGTTCGAGTCGGGGCTGAGCGCGTACGGGGTCGAGGCCGCGGGGATATCGACGTCCGCGCTCGGGACCGCGCTCGCCGCCAACACGCTGGTGATCGTCGTCGCGCAGTTCGCCGTGCTGCGGTTCGTGGAGCGGCGTCGGCGGTCGCGGGTGATCGCGGCCGTGGGGCTGATCTGGGCCGTGGCGTGGGCCGTCGCCGGGTACGCGGGGCTCGGGCACGGCAGCCAGGAGATGGCGACGGCCGCGTTCGTCTCGACGTACGCGCTGTTCGGGCTGGGTGAGGCGATGCTGTCGCCGACCGTGGCCCCGCTGGTCGCCGATCTGGCGCCGGAGGGGATGGCCGGGCAGTACAACTCCGCCTTCGCCCTGGTCAAGCAGCTCGCGCTGGCCGTCGGGCCGGCGGTGGGCGGGCCGCTGGGGGCCTCGCTGCACGCGCCGTACATCGTGGCGTTCCTGGTGTTCTCCCTGGGGATCACGGTTCTGGCCGTGCGGTTGGGGCGGCAGCTGACCGATGTCCAGGATCATCCGTGGCGTGCGAAGAGCCGGGTCGTGGCGCGGGGCGGGGCTCCCGTGTCCGCCGACGTCTGATCCTGGAGGCTCGCTAGGGCGCCTGCGTGCGCGGCAGGGCGAACTCGCACCACACCGCCTTGCCGCCGCCCGGTGTGCGGCGGCAGCCCCAGTTCGAGGCGATCGTGGCGACGATGGCGATGCCCCGGCCCGATTCGTCGCCCGGTTCCGCGCGGCGGCGTCTGGGGAGGTGGTCGTCGCCGTCGGTGACCTCGATGATCAGGCGGCGGTCAGTGCGGCGCAGGCGCAGCCGCATCGGCGGGGTGCCGTGCTGGAGAGAGTTGGCGACCAGTTCGCTGGTCGCCAGGACGCCCAGGTCGTGCAGGTCGGCGGGGAAGCGCCAGCTGGTCAGGACGCCGGAGGCGAAGGCACGCGCGCGGGGGGCGGCTTCCACCCCGCCGAGGAGCTCCAGGGCGGCGTTGCGGAAGAGCTCGCCCTCGGGACCCGTGCGGGCGGGGTGCTGGAGGACGAGGACGGCCACGTCGTCGTCGTGGTCGGGGGTCACTCCGGCCGAGCGGACCAGGCGGTCGCAGACGACCTGGGGCGTGCCGGTGGCGCCGGCCAGGGCGCGTTCCAGGGCGGCGATGCCCTCGTCCAGGTCGGCGTCGCGGCGCTCCACCAGGCCGTCCGTGTAGAGGACGGCCGTCGAACCGGGGCTGAGGGGGATCGAGCCGGAGGTGTGCATCCAGCCGCCGGTGCCGAGCGGGGGGCCGGTGGGCTCGTCGGCGCGCAGGACCGTGCCGTTCTCGTCGCGGACGAGGATGGGGAGGTGGCCTGCCGAGGCGTAGACGAGCTTGCCCTCGTTCGGGTCGTGGACGGCGTACGCGCAGGTGGCGATCTGGTTGGCGTCGATCTCGGCCGCCAGGCCGTCGAGGAGCTGGAGCACCTCGTGCGGGGGCAGGTCGAGGCGGGCGTAGGCGCGGACGGCCGTGCGGAGCTGGCCCATGACCGCCGCTGCGCGGACGCCGCGGCCCATGACGTCGCCGATGACCAGGGCCGTGCGGCCGCCGCCGAGGGTGATGACGTCGTACCAGTCGCCGCCGACCGCGGCTTCCGTGCCGCCGGGGTGGTAGGTGGCGGCGATGCGCAGGTCGTCCGGCTGTTCGAGCTCCTGGGGGAGCAGGGAGCGCTGGAGGGTGACGGCCGTTTCGCGTTGGCGGCGTTCGCTGGCGCGCAGGCGTTCGGCGGCTTCGGCGTGGTCGGTGACGTCGGTGGCGAAGACCAGGACGCCTCGGCCGTCGGTGCCGGCCTTGCCGTCGCGTTCCGCGACCGGGGTGCAGGTGAAGGTGTAGGAGCGGCCGTCGGGGGCCTTGCGGGACTTCACCGTGCGGGGCTTGCCGCTGCGCAGGACCTGGTCCAGGAGGGGGAACAGGCCGAGCGCGTCCAGTTCGGGGAGGGCCTCGCGGGCGCGTTCGCCCAGGGGGCGTACGCCGAAGGCGGTGGTGTAGGCGTCGTTGACGTAGGCGATGCGGTGGTCGGGGCCGTGGACCAGGGCGACGAGGGACGGGACGCGGTCGAGGACCTCGCGCACCCGCAGCTCGTCGACGGCGGGTACGGACGGAGTCTCGTCGGTCAGTTGTTCGGCACGGGCGGCGGGCACGGAGCCTTCCCCCCGCCGGTCCGGGGAGGCCGTCTGCTCGGTCCGCGCTGCGGCGCGGCGCTGCGTTCCGGGGAGCCGGGCGCTCCAGCGCGTGAAGTTCACGAATCCTTGCCTCGTGTAGTCGTCGGCGGCCGGCACCGGAACCGGCCGGGGCCCCGGGGGGCCCGCACCGGGACGTGGGGTGGCACGCCCGCGGTGGTGGACCAGTCTGGCAGTGCGCGGACCGGACCAACATCCGTCAGACGCCGGGCCGGCCGGAGGAGTTCCTGGGTCCGGTCAGGACGACCCCTTCGGGTTGTCCGGGGGGTCTTGGGAAGGCTTTCCACCGGCCGCGAGTTCGAACTCGGCCCGGGGGTGTTCGAGTGAACCCAGGGAGACGATCTCCCGTTTGAACAGGCCGGCCAGGGTCCATTCGGCGAGCACGCGCGCCTTGCGGTTGAAGGTGGGCACGCGGCTGAGGTGGTAGGCGCGGTGCATGAACCAGGCGGGGTAGCCCTTGAGCTTGCGTCCGTAGACGTGGGCGACACCCTTGTGCAGGCCGAGGGAGGCGACGGAGCCGGCGTAGGCGTGTTCGTACGTCTGGAGGGGCTCGCCGCGCAGGGTGTGCACGATGTTGTCGGCGAGGACCTTGGCCTGGCGTACGGCGTGCTGGGCGTTGGGGGCGCATTCGCGGCCCGGCTCGTCGGCGGTCACGTCCGGGACCGCGGCGGCGTCTCCTGCCGCCCACGCGTGCGTGGTGCCGTCGACCGACAGGTGAGGGGTGCAGGTGAGGCGCCCGCGGCCGTTGCGGGGCAGGTCGGTGGCGGCGAGCACCGGGTGGGGTTTCACACCGGCCGTCCAGACGACCGTACGGGTCGGGAAGCGGGCGCCGTCGCTGACGACGGCGACCCGGTCGGCGCAGGACTCCAGGCGGGTCCGCAGACGGACGTCGATGTTGCGGCGGCGCAGTTCGGTGACGGTGTAGCGGCCCATCTCCTCACCGACCTCGGGAAGGATGCGGTCCGAGGCCTCGACGAGGATCCACTTCATGTCCTCGGGCTGGACGTTGTGGTAGTACCGCGCGGCGTAGCGGGCCATGTCCTCCAGTTCGCCGAGTGCCTCCACGCCGGCGAAGCCGCCGCCGACGAAGACGAAGGTGAGGGCCGCGTCGCGGATCGCGGGATCGCGGGTGGAGGAGGCGATGTCCATCTGCTCGATGACGTGGTTGCGCAGGCCGATGGCCTCCTCCACGGTCTTGAAGCCGATGCCGTGGTCGGCCAGGCCGGGGATCGGCAGGGCGCGCGAGACGGAGCCGGGGGCGAGGACGAGTTCGTCGTAGGGCAGCCGACGGCCGCCGGTGCCCTCCTCCTCGGTGGCGAGGGTGGTGATGGTGGCGGTGCGTGCGGCGTGGTCGACGGCGGTGGCCTCGCCGATGACGATGCGGCACCGGTCGAGGACGCGGCGCAGCGGTACGACGACGTGGCGGGGCGAGATGGCGCCGGCGGCGGCCTCGGGGAGGAACGGCTGGTATGTCATGTACGGGTCGGGGGTGACGACCGTGATCTCGGCCTCGCCCCGTTGCAGTTCCCGTTTCAGGCGGCGCTGCAGGCGCAGGGCCGTGTACATCCCGACGTAGCCGCCACCGACAACGAGAATGCGCGCACGTTCCTTCACCATCCCATGACGCACCCGCCGCTTGCGTTTGTCCACAGCCTCGACGAATTGTGTGACCGGAGCGGGAGAGCGCGCGGAGTTGGCCGGATTAGCGGGCTGTGGTGAAGACGCGCAGGTCAGCAGGGGTGGCGTGGGGGGCGCGCGGGGGCACATTCAGGACGTATACGACCCGTACTCCGATCGGTGGGCGCTCCGTGCGGAACCTGCCCCTTCTGAATTGACTCCCTCTCAACTATGTTCGTGTGTCGACGGGGTGTAGGGGGATGTGCTCACCGGGTCCGCGACGGGCGGGCCCGCGGACCCGAGCCTGTTCCCTCGTCCCGGATCGAATGGCGGGGAGTGTCTCCGGGGGGAGACGTCATTACCGGGGGAATACTTATGCATGTTCAGGACTCTCATTGGTCGTCCGCATCCGCTCTGGCAGCGGGTGGCGCGACGATGAGCGCGGCGGGCAACGGACGCGGGGACGGACCGCGGACGACGCCGCTGCGCGTGGACGCACAGCGCAATCTGGAGCACGTGCTGCGTGCGGCGCGCGAGGTCTTCGGCGAGCTGGGGTACGGCGCGCCGATGGAGGACGTGGCGCGGCGCGCGCGGGTCGGTGTGGGCACGGTGTACCGGCGGTTCCCGAGCAAGGACGTCCTGGTGCGGCGGATAGCCGAGGAGGAGACCTCCCGGCTGACCGACCAGGCGCGTGCGGCGCTCGGGCAGGAGGACGAGCCGTGGTCGGCGCTGTCGCGCTTCCTGCGGACGTCGGTGGCCTCCGGCGCCGGGCGGCTGCTGCCGCCCCAGGTGCTGCGGGTCTCGGTCGGCGAGGACGGCTCCGGCGGCGCGCGGGTACCGCAGCAGCGGACCCAGCCGGGGTCGACGGAGCTGCGGCTGGTGCCGGAGCAGCCGGTGGCGGTGGCTTCGGTGCCGGCGGTCGCGGCGGAGGACGACGCGGGGGCGTCGGCGCTGCTCGAGGTCGTGGGCCAGCTCGTGGAGCGGGCCCGTGCGGCGGGTGAGCTGCGGGCGGACGTGTCGGTGTCGGACGTCCTGCTGGTGATCGCGACGGCCGCGCCCTCGCTGCCGGACGCGGCGCAGCAGGCGGCCGCTTCGGCCCGGCTGCTGGACATCCTGCTGGAGGGTCTGCGGTCGCGGCCGGCGTGAGCTTCGGCTTCCGGGCTTCCGGGCGTCTGCGGGCGGATCGAGAGGTGGGCTTCCCGGGCCCGGAGTGACTGCCGGGCCCTGGAGCGAAAGGGGAGTCTTCCCCGAATGAGTGATGGTTAGTACCGGCGTGCGGCAAGTCCCCACGGATGAGTGACGGTCCGGATTCCGAGGGCCTGACGAGATGCCGTTGTGACAGTCTGACCCGGTGGTCTGGACGGGTTGGGCGGCTGGCGGGGGCTTTCCGCGATGAGCGTTGACGGGCGGGACGAGTCGAGCGGCAGCGGGAGCGGTGACGCCGCGGCCGATGGCCGGGTCCCGCCACAGGTGCCGAGCCAGGGTGGTCGCGCGAGCGGCCCGAAGGGCGGGCACCCCGTCGACGGCTCGGTCCCGGCCCAGCGCGCGTGGCGCGAGGACAGCGTCCTGCCCCCGCCGCGCGAGCTGCCGCCGTCCGACGCCGACCTCATCGACCGGATGCGCGCGGGCGACGACTCGGCGTACGAGGAGCTGTACCGGCGCCACGCGCAGGCCGTGCGCCGCTACGCCCGCACCTGCTGCCGTGACGCCCACACCGCGGAGGACCTGACCGCCGAGGTCTTCGCCCGCATGCTCCAGGCGGTGCGCGGCGGCTCCGGCCCCCAGCACGCCGTACGGGCGTACCTGCTCACCTCCGTCCGCCGCGTCGCCGCCTCCTGGACGAGGTCGGCGCGGCGGGAGCAGCTCGTCGACGACTTCGCGGTGTTCGCCACCCAGTCCGCGCGCGGCTCCCACGTGTCCGACGACGACACGCTCGAACTCGGCGCGGACGTACGGGCGATGCACGAGGCCGAGCGGTCCATGGCCATGCGGGCCTTCCGGTCGCTGCCGGAGCGGTGGCAGGCCGTGCTGTGGCACACCGAGGTCGAGGACGAGTCGCCCAGTGAGGTCGCCACGCTCTTCGGGCTGGACGCCAACGGCACACGCGTGCTCGCCAGCCGGGCCCGCGAGGGCCTCAAGCAGGCCTACCTCCAGGCCCACGTCAGCGACGCCCTCACCGGCGACGAGGCATGCGCGCGCTACGCCGACCAGCTCGGCACGTACGCCCGGGGCCGGCTGCGCACCCGTGCCGAGCGGGGCGTGCGCAAGCACCTGGAGGAGTGCGCGCGCTGCCGGCTGGCCGCGAGCCAGATCGCGGAGGTGGCTGGGGGCATCCCGGCCGTCGTGCCGGTCGCCGTCATCGGCTGGTTCGGTGCCGCCGGTTACGCCAAGGCCGCCGGTCTCATCGCCGGAGGCGCGGGGGCGGGGGCGGCCGGTGCCGCGGGAGCGGCCGCGGCGGCGGGCGGCGGCTCGTCGGGCGGGACAGCGGCGGCGGGCGGCGGTGCGTCCGCCGGGGCGGGCGGCGGCAGTGGCGCGGGCGGCGGTGGTGCGGCGGCCTCCGAGGGGGTCGGCGCGCCGGTGAAGGCCGGAATCGCGGCCGGTGTGGTCGCCGTCGGCGTCGTGGCCGCGGTGGTCCTGGCCCTGAGCGGCAACGACAAGCCCGCGGAGGAGGCGAAGACGGCTCCTCCCTCCCCGACGTCGCCGGCGGTGCGGCCGGGCGAGCCCACGCCCCCCTCCGAGCGGGAACCCGGGCCACGGCCCCCGGCCATGGTGCCCGTGGGGGCCGGGACGCCCGCCCCGACACCGTCCTCCAGCACCACCCCGACTCCCCCACCGGACGCGGCGCCGGCCCCGACGCCCACCCAGACGCCCGGGCCTCCGAGGCAGCCGAGGCCGACACCGCCTCCGGCGCCCGAGCCCACGCCCACACCGCCCCCGACCGAGGCGCCACCGCCCCCGGCCGTCTACCAGCTCAGCCAACTGTCGTACGACGTCAGCGGCGACGGCACGAAGCCCGAGATCCGGATCGGCGCGAGCAGCTGGGTCTGGCAGCGGTCCGGCATGTCCGTCGCGGACCGGCGGTACGCGCACGGCGTCACCGTGCACGGCAGCTCCTCCGTCACCATCGACCTCAACCGCTCCTGCTCCTCGTACGACGCGTTCGTCGGCGTGGACGACATGACGCTGGGGCTCGGCAGGGTGTCCTTCTCCGTCTACGCCGACGGGGCCCGGCTGTGGCGGTCCGGGCTCGTCGAGGGCGGTGACCCGGCCGTCCCCGTCCATGTGGACCTCACCGGCCGCGGCACCGTACGCCTCGTGGTGGAGCCGCACGGCACCCTGGACACCCTGATGACGGCCGACTGGGCGGAGTCGAAGTTCACCTGCGGCTAGCGGTGGACGCGCGCTGTGCCTCGGCCAGCTCGCGCAGGACGTCCTCCGACGTGAGGGCGGAGCCCCGGGCGCGCTCCGCCTCGCACCGGGCGGCGCCCAGGGCCGCGCGGGCCTCGGCGTCCGTCCGCTCCGCCTGGGCGCGCTCCGGCAGGGGGTGCGGGCGGCCGGCCCGCCAGTGGTCGGCGGCGCCGAGCAGCCGTGCCGCGCGCGGGAAGTCGCCGAGGTCGGCCAGCAGCCCTGCCCCGCCGTCCGCGACCGTGGCCCGGATCGTGTCCGAGCACCGCTTGTCGACGGCTTCGCGGAGGGCTCCGGTCAGCTTGGGCAGGGCCGTCTCCGGGCCCGACTCGCCCGCCGTGATCACGGCGTCGATCAGCTGCAGCATCACCGTGAACTGCGGCGGCGGTGTGCCGCGCCCGGCCTCCGCGCGCGCCGCCTCGCACAGCTCGCGCGCCCGGGCCGTGTGCCCCTCCTCGGACGCCATCTGGGCGCGCAGCAGCAGGATGAACGCCTTGGAGTCCGCCACGCCGTACCGGTCGGCCGCGGCACTCGCCTCGTCCAGGGCCGCCAGCGCGCCCGGCCGGTCGCCCGCCCGGTAGGCGATCTCGGCGAGGCGGGCGATCAGGAACGGCGACTCGGTGTACGCGCCGACCTCGTAGGCGAGCCGCAGGGCCTCCTCGTACTCCCCCTTGGCCTCCTCGAAGGCGCTGCGCGCCATGGCGGCCTCGCCGGCCGCGCTGCACACCTGGGCCCGCAGCCAGCGGTCACCCACGCGGCGGCTGAGGGTCCGCAGCTCCGCCAGGTCGTCGTCGACACCGACCAGGTCGCCGGGCGCGTCGACGACCATGTGCGTGCGGAACATCAGGGCGACGGCGATCTCCCAGTCCCCGCCGTGAGCGCGGCAGTTGGCGACGGCCGAGTCCATGACGCCCCGGAGGTCACCCTGGTGATCGCCGCGGAAGTCGCCTTGGTGATCGCCCCGGTGGTCGTCCTGGTCGGCCTGGCCGTCCTGGCCGTCCTGGCCGTCCTGGCCGCCCGCGAAGGTGCAGATCATCGGCCAGATGAGTCCCGGTATCCGGGCCGACCGAGGCCCGCCCTCCCCGAAGAACGTCCACACCCGCTCCACGTACGTCCGCCGCCGGTCCATGAACTCCTGCAGAGGCCCCGCCTCGGCCAGGAAGAACAGATGCAGCATCCGCAGATCCATCCGCAGGGCGTGCAGCGGATGCCCCGCCTCGCCGTCCGGGGCGGCGAGGAAGTGGTCGACGGGGTCGGGCAGGCCCGGCTCGTCCACGGACGACCCGCGATGGCCGGTGTCGAGGGCCGCTCCCAGACGCAGGGTCCGCTCCAGCCACTCCATGCCCTCGTGCCGGTAGTTGCGCAGCCACCAGAACCAGCCCATGGCCACGGCGACGGAGCCGGCCTCCGCCTCATCCCCGGCGGTGAGGGCGCGGTCGAGGGCCGCGCGGATGTTGTCCAGCTCGGTCTCCAGGCGGGAGATCCAGGGCAGTTGCCCGGCGGAGCGCAGCAGCGGAGCGGCCCGCTCGACCAGCGCGCGCACCCACGCGCGGTGCCGCAGCTCGGCCTCGGCACGCAGCGACGGGACCTCGGCGGCACGCTCCACGGCGTACTCGTGGATGGTCTCCAGCATGCGGTAGCGCATGCCGCCGGAGCCGTCCCGCGCGCCGGGGGCGGCCACGACGAGGGACTTGTCGACGAGCGCCCCGAGCAGCTCGGCGGCGGGCCCGCCGCACACCGCCTCGGCCGCGGCGAGGTCCCAGCCGCCCGCGAACACCGACATCTCGCACAGCACCCTGCGCTCGTCCTCGTCGAGCAGGTCCCACGACCAGTCGACGACGGCGCGCAGGGTCTGCTGGCGGGGCAGGACCGTACGGCTCCCGGAGGTGAGGAGGCGGAAGCGGTCGTCGAGCCGGTCGGCGATCTGCCGGGGCGTGAGGAGCCGGAGGCGGGCCGCCGCCAGCTCGATGGCGAGGGGCAGGCCGTCCAGCCGCCGGCAGATCTCCGCCACCGCCTGCTCGTCGCGGAGCACGGCGTCCGCGTCGGGACGGACGGCGGCGGCGCGCTCCGCGAACAGCCGGCGGGCGTGGTCCGGCCGCAGCGGCTCGACCGGCCGCACCACCTCCCCGGGCACGCCCAGGGGTTCCCTGCTGGTGGCGAGGATCGTGAGCCCCGGGCAGCGGGTCAGGAGGGTCTCGGCGAGATGGGCGGCGGCGCCGATGACGTGCTCGCAGTTGTCAAGGATCAGCAGTTGGCTGCGCGGGGCGCAGTACTCCACGAGCAGGGCGACAGGGTCGTCCTGCACGGCCGTGAGCTCGCTGGTCATCAGCACGGTCTCGCGCAGACCGAGCGCGCTGACCACCGCTCCCGGCACCGCCTCCGGCCGGTCGAGCGGGGCGAGCTCGGCCAGCCAGGCCTGCGGAAGCCCGGCGGCGGCCTCCTCGGCGAGACGGGTCTTGCCGGAGCCGCCCGGTCCGGTGAGCGTGACGAGACGGGCCCCGTGCAGATCGGAACGGATGGCGTCGATCTCGGGTTCCCGGCCGACGAAAGAGGTCAGACGGGGACGGATGTTGCCGGTGCGCTCGGGCGGACCGGGCGCGGGTCTCTCCTCCGGACCGGCCGAACCGAGCAGCTCGGCGTGGAGAGCGCGCAGTTCGGGCCCCGGGTCGGCGCCGAGGCCCTCGGCGAGGGCGCGGCGGGCGGACTCGTACGCGGCGAGGGCGTCGGCCTCGCGGCCCACGTCGCGCAGGGCGCGGATCAGAAGGGCGTGCAGCGGTTCGTCGTACGGGTGGACGACGGTCAGTTCCCGCAGTTCCGGTACGACGTCCGGCGCGCGGCCGAGCCGCAGGCGGGCCTCGGCGCGGGCCCGGGCCGCCTCCAGCCGGGTCGCCTCCGGGCGGGCGGCGGCGGAGCGGTCGGGGAGGTCGGCGAGGGCGGGGCCGCGCCACAGGGCGAGGGCGGCGTCGAGGTGCCGTTCCGCGTCGGCGGGGTCTTTTGCCGCAAGGGCGTCGGTGCCCTGCTGGACGAGCCGTTCGAAGACGAAGAGGTCGATGTCCTCCTGGGTGGCCGCGAGTCGGTAGCCGCCGGTCTCGGAGGCCACGGCGTCCTTGCCAAGGACCCGCCGGAGCCGGCCGACCAGGGCCTGGAGGGCGGCGGGGGCGTCCTGGGGCGGGTCGTCGGCCCAGACCTCGTCGATCAGGGTCGCGGGTGTCGTGACCCGGGAGGGGCGCAGGGCGAGGGCGGTGAGCAGGGCGCGGAGGCGGGGGCCGCCGAGGGGTACGGCGTCGCCGTGCTCGTCGCGTGCCTCGGTGATGCCCAGGATTCTGTACCGCACGGGGTCATTGTGTCCGGGGTTGGTGTGAGGGCCGGGGTTTTTTGACGGCTGTTGCCCTGGGCCTTGTTGAGGGTGCTCGGCGTTGGTGCCGGGGCCGGGTGGGTCCGCAGCCCGGCGGAACGGGGTGCCGCTGCGCCCACCCGTGCCGCCCCTAGCGGCACGCATGCCCGCAGCTAAGCGGGACAGGCGGCCCTCAGCTAAGCCGTACGAGCGGGCGGCCCGCAGCCAGGCGGCGAGCCCCGCGGCGGCGGATCTGCGGCGGCAGCCGAGACGCGCCCGCACCCGCCAGACGGCGCAAGGGGACGTGTCGGGGGGTGTCCGCCCGCAGCGGTTGGCGCGTCAACACCAGTCAGTCAGTAAAAGGGTCAATCGCGCCGTTCCGAGGACGGACACCCCCCGGCGCGGCCCCGACCCACCCACCCGGCGCAGGCGAAGACGCGCACCCCCACCGAAGCAGCCACAGCCCACCACAAGCCCCCCGGCTCAACCGCCGGAGGCAGAGGCCCCCAACGCCCCCCGCTGCGGCGCGATCCCCGCCGGTACCGCTCGTTGCCGCGCCGGTGTCCCCGTCCAGCACGTGCCGCGGCGGGCCAGCAGGCGGCGGAGCCATAGCTCCAGCGAGACCAGGTCGGCGAGGCCGTCCAGGGGGAGGGGCTCGCCCGCCGCCGCACCCCGCAGGGCCTTGCGGACCACCCGGGCCTCGACCAGCCCGGCCTCCGCCAGCAGCGGCGTGTCGAACAGCGTGACCAGCGAGTCCGCCGCCACCCTCAGCCCCGTACGCGCCGCGGCCGCCGCCATCCCCTGGGTCGGCGCGCCCCACCCGGCCGGCAGTTCCCGGACCCCGGCCCCTTCCAGCACCGTCCGCAGGATCGCCGCCCGGGCCCCCGGCCGCACCCGCAGCGCCTCGGGCAGCGCCCGCGCGGCGCGTACGACCTGGTTGTCGAGGAACGGCGCGTGCAGCCGCTGGAAGCGGATCTCCGCGGCCTGCTCCAGCACCCGCAGGTCCGCCGCGTGCCGCGCCAGCGTCGCCCGCGCGCGGAAGTCGCCCGGGCGCTGCCCCGGCCCCACCAGTTCCGACCGGTGCGTCGACGCCTGAAGGCGAACCGATACTTCAGCGAGCGCCTCACCGGTCAGCCAGCGCGCCGCCGGCCCGGGTCTGCCCCAGGTCAGCGCGGCGAGCGAGGCCTCCACCGCCCCGCCGGGCGCATCCAGCCCGTCGTCGGACCGGTGGTCGAGCAGGCGCTCGGCCAGGGACTCCAGCCCCGCCCGGTACGGCGTACGGGACAGTCGCCGCGCCGCCGCGTACACGCGCGCGGGGACCAGCACCGAGCCGTCCGCCTTGGCCAGCGCGGCGACCGGCCGGACCAGGTGGCGCCGCTTGCGGTCCATCAGCAGGTCGGCCAGGCGCGCGGGGTGGGCGTCCAGGACCTGACGCGCGCCGTATCCCGTGAAGTGGTCCGCGCTGCCGGACGCCAGCCGCGCCCGGTGCCGGGCCGCCGACACCAGGGACGGCCCGGGTTCGTCGGTCAGCGGACCGTCCAGGTCGGCGTAGGGCAGGGTCTCCTCGCCGCCCGCCACGACGACGTGGTGCAGCCGCGGGTTCGCCGCCAGCGCCCCGGCCCGCTCCAGTTCGGCCTCGCGCCCCGCGACGGCGAGGTCGTTGAACGTGACGGCCAGCAGCCGCTCCCCCGCGCCCGTGCCGTGCCCCAGCACGGTGCCCGGCATCCCGGGCAGCCCCGCGGCCAGCAGCGCCAGCGTCCCCGAGGCCGGCCCGCCGGACAGGTCGGCCCCGATCCCCGGCACCGGCATCCCGCGCGCGGCACGCCGCTCGGCGGGTCCCATGCCGGGCACGGGCCCGGGGTCGATGTCCGCCCCGGGGACGTGCCGCGGCGCGGACAGCCGCGTCCGTACGGCCTCCACGAGGGCGTCGCGCACGGCGTCGACCGCGCTGTCGGGATCGGCCGGGGGAGCCGCGACCGCCAGCGAGGCGACGGGCTCGTACCCGGCGACCTCCCGCGCCCCGGCGCGCAGGATGAGGGCATGCCCCGGCGGAATGCGCTTCACGCCGTCGTACGGCGTGGAGTCGTGGAGCGCCGCGGGCACGTCAGGGGCGGCCAGCAGCGCGGCGAGGTGCCCGAAGTCGAGGTTGGCCTCGATGAGGTCGGCCAGCGGCAGCGCGGCCGTCGCGTACGCCGTGCCGCCGGCCCAGGGCGTGTGGAACACCGGCCGCGCGCCCGCGAGATCACCGCAGACGGTGATCCGCCTGCCGACCTGCACGATCGCGGTGTAGCTCCCGGACCAGGCGGTCAGGTGCCGAAGTGCCCCGCCGCGCGCGGCGAACAGGGCGACGCGCAGCTGCTCGTCGGTGGCGCCGCAGATGCCGAGGACGGCGATACGGGTGTGGTCGTCGGCCGCCACGACCCGCACCTCGTCGGGGCGCCAGTCGCCGACGGCCCACAGGGGATCGGGGTCGCCCCACAGGAGTTGGGAACCCACCGGGTGCAGGGTCTCACCGTCGTGCCCGGTGGCCCCCGCCGAACCGGCAGCGACGGCTCCCGCGGCGGTGCTGCTCCACCCCACCAACCACCGCATCGCCGCCTCCACAGGCTGTGGACAACCAGTGCACCGTACGAACCGGTTCACCATGCTGCCATGAAGGAAGCGCTCCAGAGGGTGCCCGCGCCGCTTGCGCTCCGCCGAATGCGCCCCGGCGGAGCCGCTCATGCCTCCGGCAATGCACCGAACTCCCGTACGGCACACGACGGGGCGACCCGAAGAGAAGGGAAGAGGAAGAGCGCGGCCGCGGCACCGCTACGCGACCATCCGGCCACGGGGCAAGGCCCGCCAGCGACATGTCTCCTGTGCGACTGCGAAGCGAATGCGCCCCCGATACGCGCCCCTAGCACGCCCGATGCGCCCTCAACTGCCGTGGTCGCGGCCCTGATACCCCGCGAACGGCAGGGTCGATTTTCGGCCAAATCGCTGCTACGCGCGCAGCGTCGAACACTCTCCGTACAGGCTGCGCGCGGCACCGCGCGGTCGCGCAGTCCGGGAGACGAGGCGCGCCTCCCGGACCGTTCCGCCGCCCGCGGGGATGGAGGCGGCGGTGTCCCCCAGCCCACTGGATCCAGTACAGCGGGCCGACCCACGCGAGGACCATGGAACCGCTCCCGTGGTGGCCGGAGTAGAGCGCACGGACGGGCGCACGGCCACACAGCGGGAGCACGCCGCAACTGGCTGTATCTGAACCGCACTTCAGTACGGACCACAATCCCGCCAACCGGAACAATGCCCCTTAACGCTTGGGATGCGGCGAACTACGCTGGGTTTACGAATGCCGCGTGGTTATGCCAGCGCGGCAGCCGTCTGTGTCGAGGGGTGGCGCATGTCCAGGGAGCAACGCGGGCCGAACGAAAAACTCGGCGCCGTTCTCGCCCTCGCGGGAATCAGCAACGCAGGCCTCGCGCGGCGCGTCAACGACCTTGGCGCTCAGCGAGGACTGACGCTTCGCTACGACAAGACGTCGGTGGCGCGCTGGGTGTCGAAGGGCATGGTGCCGCAGGGTGCGGCGCCGCATCTCATCGCCGCCGCCATCGGCCAGAAGCTCGGCCGCCCGGTCCCGCTCCACGAGATCGGCCTGGCGGACGCCGACCCCGCGCCCGAAGTCGGCCTCGCCTTCCCGCGGGACGTCGGCCAGGCGGTCAAGTCGGCGACGGAGCTGTACCGCCTCGACCTCGCGGGCCGCCGCGCCGGGTCGGGCGGCATCTGGCAGTCGCTCGCCGGATCGTTCGCGGTGAGCGCGTACGCGACGCCCGCCTCACGATGGCTGATAACCCCGGCCGACAGTTCGGTCGCGCGTGACGTGGGCCCCGGTGAGGGCTCCGGCGCACCGCTCAAAGTCGGCCACAGCGATGTGCAGAAGCTGCGGGAGGCCGCCGAGGACGCGCGACGCTGGGACTCCAAGTACGGCGGCGGCGACTGGCGATCGTCCATGGTCCCCGAGTGCTTAAGGGTGGAGGCCGCCCCGCTCCTGCTCGGCTCCTACTCCGACGAGGTCGGCAGGGCCCTCTTCGGCGCCTCCGCCGAACTCACCCGGCTCGCCGGCTGGATGGCCTTCGACACGGGCCAGCAGGAAGCGGCCCAGCGCTACTACATCCAGGCCCTGCGCCTGGCCCGCGCGGCGGCGGACGTCCCCCTCGGGGGCTACGTCCTGGCCTCCATGTCCCTCCAGGCCACCTACCGCGGCTTCGGCGACGAGGGCGTGGACCTCGCCCAGGCCGCCCTGGAACGCAACCGCGGCCTGGCCACGGCCCGCACGATGAGCTTCTTCCGCCTCGTCGAGGCCCGGGCACACGCGCGTGCCGGCGACGCCCAGGCGGCCGGGGGCGCCCTGAAGGCCGCCGAGAGCTGGCTGGAGCGGGCCCGCCCCGGCGACAACGACCCGAGCTGGCTCGGCTTCTACTCCTACGACCGTTTCTGCGCCGACGCGGCCGAGTGCTACCGCGACCTGAAGGCACCCCGCCAGGTCCGCCGCTTCACGGAGCAGGCCCTGTCGAAGCCGACGGAGGAGTTCGTCCGCTCGCACGGCCTGCGCCTGGTCGTGTCGGCCGTGGCCGAGCTGGAGTCGGGAAACCTGGACGCGGCGTGCGAGCAGGGGGTGCGGGCGGTGGAGGTCGCCGGGCGCATCTCGTCGGCCCGCACGACGGAATACGTGAAGGACCTCCTCCACCGGCTGGAGCCGTACGGGGACGAGCCACGGGTGGTCGAGCTCCGCGAGCGTGCCCGGCCGCTGCTGATGACCCCTGCCTGAGCATGTACCTGACTCCTGCCCGGCTCCGCGTTTGAAGGCGCTGTCAGTGGCGCAGTGCACTATCGGTAGCGGGAGGTGGTGCGGGTGCGGACCGCATACGACTGTGACGTGCTGGTGATCGGCGGCGGGATCGTCGGCCTGTCGACGGCGTACGCGATCACACGCGCCGCACCGGGCACACGTGTCACCGTCCTGGAGAAGGAACCGGGCCCGGCCCGGCACCAGACCGGCCGCAACAGCGGCGTCATCCACAGCGGCATCTACTACCGCCCCGGCTCCCTCAAGGCGCGCTACGCCGTGCGGGGCGCCGCCGAGATGGTCAAGTTCTGCGCCGAGTACGGCATCCCGCACGCGGTCACCGGCAAGCTGATCGTCGCGACCGACCGCGCCGAGCTGCCCCGGCTGCACGCGCTCGTGCAGCGCGGCCGGGAGAACGGCATTCCGGTGCGGGAGCTGGGCGCGCCCCAGATCGCGGAGTACGAGCCGGAGGTCCGGGGCCTCGCCGCGATACACGTCGGCACGACCGGCATCTGCGACTTCGTCGCGGTCGCGCGCCAGCTGGCCCACGGCTCGGGGGCGGAGATCCGGTACGGCACGCGGGTCGTCCGCGTCGACCGCCGCCCCGAGCGGGGCGTCGCGGTGCTCACGGCCGCCGGGGACGTCGTACGCGGGCGGGTCCTGGTGAACTGCGCGGGCCTGCACTGCGACGAGATCGCCCGGCTGACCGGGGACGAGCCGGAGGCGCGGATCGTACCGTTCCGGGGCGAGTACTACGAGCTGGCCCGCCCGGAGCTGGTCCGGGGGCTGGTGTACCCCGTCCCCGATCCGGCGTTCCCCTTCCTCGGGGTGCACCTCACGCGCGGTATCGACGGGAGCGTCCACATCGGCCCCAACGCGGTGCCGGCCCTCGCCCGCGAGGGCTACGGATGGGGCACGGTCCGCTGGCGCGAGCTGGGGTCGACGCTGGCCTGGCCCGGCTCCTGGCGGATCGCCCGCCGGCACTGGCGGTACGGGGCGGGCGAGATGCGCCGCTCCCTGTCCAAGGGGGCGTTCACGGAGGCGGTGCGCAGGCTGTTGCCAGGAGTGTCCGAGGCCGACCTGGTGCCGACGGCGGCGGGCGTCCGCGCGCAGGCCGTCCTGCGGGACGGCACGCTGGTGGACGACTTCCTGATCCGCGAGGGCCCGCGCACGGTGCACGTGCTGAACGCGCCGTCTCCTGCCGCTACGGCGTCCTTGCCGATCGGCAGGGAGGTGGCACGCAGGGCGTTGAGGGCGCTGTGAGTATGCCGGGCGCTCGGCGCCGGGGCCGGTGCCGGGTGGGTCCGCAGCCCGGCGTAGCGGGGTGCCGCTTCTTTGGGACGGGTGCCGCCCTTAGCGGCACGATTGCCCGCAGCTAAGCGGGACGGGCGGCCCGCAGCCAGGCGGCGGGCCCCGCGGCGACGGGTCTGCGGCGGCAGCCGAGACGCGCCCGCAGCCGCCGTCGTACGCAAGGGGCCGTGTCGGGGGGTGTCCGCCCGCAGCGGTTGGCGCGTCAACGAACAGCGAGTCGGTCCGCAACCCCATCGCGCCGTTCCGAGGACGGACACCCCCCGGCGCGGCCCCGACCCACCACCCGGCGTAGGCAAAGACGCGCACCCCTCGCGTCACGCTCTACGCGCACCCCCTGGCGTCACGCGCTACGCACACCCCCACGCAACGGCCGTAAAATCGACCTCACTGTGTCTGACTCCGCGAACACCCCCGCACCCCCGCCCCACACCCCCGGTGTCTCCCTCCGGCGCACCCGGGCCAAGGGAGAGCCGCGCTTCCCCGACGGGCCGAAGGCCGACCCCGCCGGGTCGCACTTCGAGCGGCGGATCCGGAGTTTCCAGCCCCGGCGGAGCCGGGTCACAGCCGGTCAGGCCGACGCCCTGCAGCGGCTGTGGCCCAAGTGGGGCCTCGACATCGACGGCAGCCGCACCCTCGACCTGCCCGAGCTGTTCGGCAACGACAACCCCGTCGTCCTGGAGATCGGCTTCGGCATGGGCGAGGCCACCGCGCAGATGGCCGCGGCCGACACCGCCACCAACATCCTCGCCGTCGACGTCCACACCCCCGGCCAGGGCAACCTGCTCAATCTCGCCGACCGGAACGGCCTGTCCAACATCCGGGTCGCCAACGGCGACGCGATCATCCTGCTCCGCGAGATGCTCACCCCGGACTCCCTCGACGGCCTGCGCGTCTACTTCCCCGACCCCTGGCCCAAGAAGCGGCACCACAAGCGCAGGCTCATCCAGCCGGCCTTCCTGACCCTGGCCGCCACCCGCCTCAGGCCCGGCGCCGTCCTGCACTGCGCCACCGACTGGGAACCGTACGCCGAACAGATGCTCGACGTCCTCACGGCGCACCCCGACTTCGAGAACACGCAGGCGGACGGCGGTTTCGCGGCGCGCCCCGACTTCCGGCCCCTGACCCGTTTCGAGGGCCAGGGACTGGACAAGGGACATGTCGTGAACGACCTCCTGTTCCGTCGCGTACAGCACGTGGACCAGCCCCCCACCGGCGCCTGACCGCACCTGGCCGTCTCCGCCTGCGGACAGCGCCCCTCCGTCGTTAGGGTCAATGCCGTGGCCACCTGCCCCCCACATCCGTCGTACCCCAGCGCCCCCACGGCCGGCGTCCCCACCGCCGGCACCCTGCGGCACGCCCACTGGTGGCAGCGCCCCTGGGTGCGCTACGGCGCGCTGACCACGCTCCTCACGCTCTCCGGACTCGTCATCCTCGCCCTGGTCCGCGAGGAGACCGGCACGGAAGGGTTCCTGGTCGGGCTCGGGCTGGCCGTCCTCCCCGTGCCCCTGCTCATAGCCGCGTTCCGCTGGCTGGACCGGGTCGAGCCGGGCCCCTGGCGGAACCTGGTGTTCTCCTTCGCCTGGGGCGCCTGCGCGGCGGCGCTGATAGCGATCGTCGCCAACAGCTTCGCGACGCGATGGATAGCGACGGCGACCGCGGACCCGGCCGGCGCGGACACGCTCGGCTCGACCGTCATAGCGCCCGTCGTGGAGGAGTCGGCCAAGGCGGCGGCCGTCTTACTGGTCTTCCTCTTCCGCCGCCGCGACTTCACCGGCATCGTCGACGGAGTCGTCATAGCCGGTGTCACCGCCACCGGCTTCGCGTTCACGGAGAACATCCTCTACCTGGGCACCGCCTTCGGCACCGACCAGCTCGCCGGCCACACCGGCATCGCCTCCGTCACGGCGGCGACCTTCTTCGTGCGCATCGTCATGTCGCCGTTCGCGCACCCGCTCTTCACCGTCCTCACCGGCATCGGCTTCGGCATCGCCGCGCTCTCGGCGGACCGCGGGCCCGTCCGCCGCGTCGCCTTCCCGCTCACCGGGCTGCTGCTCGCGATGGGCATGCACGCGATGTGGAACGGCTCGTCGGCGTTCGGGGAGTACGGCTTCTTCGCCGTGTACGCGGCGTTCATGGTGCCCATCTTCGGGCTGCTGACCTGGCTGGTGATCTGGACGCGGCAGCGGGAGCTCAGGACCGTGCGGGAGGAGCTGCCCGCGTACGCCGTGGCCGGCTGGCTGACCCCGGCGGAGCCGTACGCGCTCGGCTCGATGCGGGCCCGGCGGATCGCCCGCCAGTACGCCCAGCGGTACGCCGGGAAGGCCGCGGCGCGGGAGGTGGCGCGGTACGAGGCGTACGCGACGTCGCTGGCCTTCCTGCGGCACCGGGCCCGCCGCGACCGGGCCGGTGCCGACTTCGTCGTCCGGGAGCGGGAGCTCCTCGACGAGCTGTGGCGGCGCCGGGACACGGCCCGCCCCGCGCTGGACCACGCGGCCCGGATCACGGCCCCTCCGGTCCCGGTGGCGGCTCCGCCCTGGCCGGTGTACGGGGTGTACGGCTACGGCCACCAGCCGACGCCGTACCCCGCGTACAACCCGTACCGCTCCTAGGGGGACACCCCGTAGGGCTGCCTCAGGCAGAGGCCTCCGTGAGCCGTTCCACCTCCGCGTCCGAGAGCGTCAGCTCCCCCACGCCGAGCAGCGCGGGCAGTTGCTCCACCGTCCGCGCGGAGGCGATCGGCGCCGCGACGGTCGGCTGCGCGGCGAGCCAGGCGAGCGCCACCGTGGCGACGGGCACGTCGTGCGCCGAGGCGATCTGGTCGAGGGCGTCGAGGACCCGCCGCCCCCGCTCGGTCTCCAGGTGCTTGGCCGCACCCCCCGCCCGAGCGCTCTCGACGGTCGTACCGGGCCGGTACTTGCCCGTGAGGAAACCGGACGCGAGCGCGTAGTACGGAACGGCCGCGAGCCCGGTCCGCTCGGCGAGGTCCTGGAGCTCGCCCTCGTAGGTGTCGCGGGAGACCAGGTTGTAGTGGGGCTGGAGGGCCACGTACCGGGCGAGCCCCTCGCGGTCGGAGAACTCCAGGGACGCCCGCAGCCGCTCCGCCGAGATGTTGGAGGCGGCGATGTGCCGCACCTTCCCGGCCCTCACCAGCTCGTCGAGGGCGCCGATGATCTCCTCCACCGGCACCTCGGGCCGGTCGTAGTGCGTGTAGTAGAGGTCGATGTAGTCGGTGCCGAGGCGGCGCAGGGAAGCGTCGGCGGCGGCCTTGATGTTGGCGGCGGACAGGCCCTGGAAGTCGGGGTGCTGGCTGACCTTCGTGGCGACGACGACGTCCGCGCGGTTGCCGCGCGCCCGGAGCCACTTGCCGAGGACGGTCTCGGACTCGCCGCCCTGGTTGCCCTCGGCCCAGGCCGAGTAGACGTCGGCGGTGTCGACGAAGTTGCCGCCGGCGGCCGTGTAGGCGTCGAGGACGGCGAACGACTGGTCCTCGTCGGCGGTCCAGCCGAAGACGTTGCCGCCGAGGGCGAGCGGGAAGACCTCGAGGTCGGAGGAGCCGAGTTTGCGCAGAGAAGTCATGCTCTGCGTCAACGACCGTACGGGAGAGCCCCATTCCACGGTGGACGCAAAACTCCCGTAAACACCGCCGCCGACAGCGGACACCGGCGGCTCCGACGTCGGGGGGGGCGTCGTCAGGGCCACCGGTGCTCCGCCAGGCGTGCGTCTGCTTACGGGTTGAGGCCCTTGCCCCTGAGCCACGCCATCGGGTCGATGCCGCTGGAGGAGCCGGCGGCGTGGACCTCGAGGTGGAGGTGGGCTCCGGTGACGTTGCCGGTGGCGCCCACGCGGCCGATGACGTCGCCGGTGCTGACCTTCTGGCCGACGCTGACGCCGATGGAGGACTGGTGCGCGTACCAGATCTCGGTGCCGTCATCGAGGGTGAGGACGGTCTTGTAGCCGTACGAGCCGTTCCAGCCGGCCTCGGTGATGGTGCCGCTGTGGACCGCCTTGATGGGGGTACCGGTGGGCGCGGCGAAGTCGAGGCCCGTGTGGTAGCCGGAGGACCAGTAGGCGCCGGCCTGGCCGAAGCTGGAGGTGATGGTGTACGAGGAGGTCGGCAGCGTGAACTGCTTGGCGAGGGCGGCGAGTCGCTCGGCCTCGGCCTTCTTCCGGGCCTCCTCCTCCGCCTTCCGCTTGGCTTCGGCGGCCTTGGCCTTGGCTTCCTGCTCCGCCTTGGCGGCGGCTTCCTTGGCGGCCTTCTCGGCGGCGGCCGCGGCTTCCTCGGCGGCCTTGGTCTCGATCTGGTCCTGCTGGTGCTCGACCTGGGCCATGATCCGGGCCCGCAGCGCCTCACCGGCGTCGGAGCCGCCCTGCTCGGTGTCCGCCGTGGCGGTGCCGAGGCTGCTGAGCGGAGTAGCGGAGCCCTGGGGGGTGTCGTCGTCCGAGATGAGGGAACCCACCGAGGGCAGGTCCGGCACGGAGATCGACACCGGCGGCTTGCCGGTCTGGGCGCTGGCCATGCCGCCGGCGCCCACGGCGGCTATGACGCCGACGCCCAGGACGGTGGAGCTGCGGGCGAGTCCTCCGCCGCGCTGCTTGGTGACGCGATGCCGGCCGCGGACGGGACGGATGGACTCCGCGGTGGGGTTCCACTCCTGGAACGGGCCCTCGTCGGTGCGCTGACCGCCGTAGCCGAAGGTCTCGGTGTCGCGCTGGTCCTGCGCGAACGGGGCCGCGGGGGCAGGCCGGTTGGACGCCACGTAGGCGTACTCCTTTCCTTCCTTCTCGCCTACCGGGTTAGCTGACGGGTTCGGAGCAGGAAGGTCTCCTACGCGCGTATACCGACCGTGCTTCCACGGCGGCATTCGCCCGATTCACCCCAAGTGGTGGTTCCCCGGTTCCCTTTCGGGATTCGGCGCGTGCGCACGGAGCCGCCTTCTGTGACGGCTGGGACGACCGCGCTGCGTTATCGAACGTTAATGGAGGCGCGGTGTGTATTCCAGCGATTCCACTTGATCATTAACCTTTTTCGCGCGGACTTACCTGCCATGACCGGCCCAAATCGGGCGAGTTGGCCGCCTCACAAGTGACTCGTGGGTTCTGACGGTATGTCAGTTGTTATGCGGAGTGACGTGGTTCGCTCACCGACAGTGAGGGGGAGTTCCGGGAAATGCACCGAGGGCCGGAACCCTTTCGGATTCCGGCCCTCGGCCTTCAGTAGCGGGGACAGGATTTGAACCTGCGACCTCTGGGTTATGAGCCCAGCGAGCTACCGAGCTGCTCCACCCCGCGTCGTTGTGACACCAGTGTACGCCATCCGCGGGACAGCTCGCGCACACCCGCTGCTCAGCCGCCCGGGTCGCCCGCGTGGGTCAGGGTTTCCCAGGCGGTGAACAGGCCGTCGGTGCCGGCGGGCCGGGCCCGTGCGGCCACCTCGCGGGCGGCCGGGACTGGCGCGCCGAGGCGGCCCTCCAGGTGGTTGAGGGCGACCTCCAGGTGCGGCCCGAGGCCCGGCTCGACGCGGCCGTCGCACAGCCAGGTGGGTGCCCGTGCGCCCCGTTCGTGCCGGGCGTGCAGGGCGAGCGCGGCCGTCAGCCGGTCCTTGACCTCGCCGTAGAGGTCGACGCCCTGGTGCCAGGCCGTCTCGGCGATGTGGGCGGTGGCGGCGAGGGAGGCGCCGACGTGCCGGAAGGAGCGACAGGTCTCCTGGGCGACGCCGTCCCGGTACATGGCCTGACCGAACCAGTACGACGCCATCCGCTGCGGGGTGGCGACGCCGGAGCCCGGCACGGTGAGCGGGGAGAGGCCGTCCTTCTCCAGGTAGAAGTAGGCGGGCACGCGCTCCCGGAAGCGCTCCAGGGCGTGGCCGAAGGCCCGGTGGTCGTCGAGGAAGACGGCGATGGCGATGACCGCGTCGGTCGCCACCAGGTCCCAGGACCCGCTGAAGTCCGGGTTCGTCGCGGCGACTTGGGGGAGATGGGCGGTGCGCAGCATGCCCTCGAAGCGCTGGACCCGCTCGTCGGGCCAGCCCCCGCCGCGCGTGTGCCGGACGATCTCCGCGGCCCGGGCCCAGACCGACCCGGTCCACCCGGCCTGCACCGCGGCGTTCGCCCCGGTGTGCCGGCGCAGCGTGCCCGACCAGGCGTCCATGATCTGCCGGGCCTTCTCGGCGTGCTGCCGCCGGCCGGTGACGCTGAAGAGGAGGGCCTGCGTGTAGGCGGCCAGGGCGTCCGCGCGCTCCTCCGCGCAGCCGCGGCCCCGAAGGTCACCGGCCGGGCAGACGACGGTGCCGTACGGCTCGGCCCGGTGCCGGTACGAGCCGTACCTGCTGTCCCGCATGTCGAGGTACGCCTTCAGCCAGGGCTGCTTCCCGGCGGTGACGTGCTCGCGGACGGCGTCCAGCTGGGCCCTGTCGACGAGGACGCCGGGGTGCGTGAAGGGGGTGTCCTCGGGCAGGGCCGGGCCCATGGCGCGGGCGTCCGGGCCGGCGGGGGCGCAGGAGGAGACGAGGAGGGCGAGCGCGGTGAGCAGGGGTACGAGCAGGACCGCCGCCGTACGTCGTCGCCGCGTCGCCCACATGCCCACCGCCTCCGTTCCGTGGTCCGGGCCTCGGAGGCAGCGTGACCCGCGAGGCGGCGGGGGCGCAGGATCTGTTGGGCCGATCGGCCCGCACTCAGTGCGAGAGGTGGTGGTTCGGGGCCTTGGCCCGCTCCTCGTGCTCGGGCAGGACGACGACCTCCACTCCCCCGGCGGCGAGGACACCGCTGCCGTCGGCCGCAGCCACGAAGGTGTCCGGCTCGCGCCAGGCCGTGACGACCCGGCGTACGCCCGCGTCGAGGATCAGCCGGGCGCACGGCGCGGGACGGGAGGCGCGGCGGGCGCACGGCTCCAGGCTGCTGTAGACCGTCGCGCCGGGGAGCCGCGGATCGGCCGGGTCGATCTTGGCCAGGGCCGCCTCCTCGGCGTGCACGACCGGGTCGCCGCCCTCGCGGGAGTGGCCGCGGGCCAGTTCCGTGCCGTCGGCCGCGACCACCACCGCGCCCACGCTGAACGCCGTGTCCGAGGGCGGGCACCGCTCCGCCAGTGCGCAGGCGCGGGCCAGCCAGTGGTGGTCGGCGGCGGCCGGGAGGGGGCCGGTGCCCGGGGCGGTCGGTTCGTAGCGCATGAGGACAACGTCCTCGATCCGCCGGGTCTCCAGCAGCCGGAGCCGGCCGGACTGGTAGCCGCCCGGGCCGAACAGGCGGGGTGCCGCGGGGTCGCCCACGAAGAGCGGGGCGAGGACCAGCTGGAGTTCGTCGGCCAGGCCCTGGGTGAGGAGCTGGGTGTGGATCAGGCCACCGCCCTCGACCATGAGCCGCCGTACGCCCCGCACGTCGTGCAGGTGGGTGAGGAGCCGCCGCCAGTCGAGGCCGGGGCCGAGGGGGACGACGTCGGTGGCGAGGCCGAGGGCGCGGGCGCGCTCGGCGCCCTGGTCGGTGGTGTAGAGGACCTTCTCGCCGCCGGTGTGCCAGAAGCGGGCGTCCGGGTCGAGCTCTCCCGTGCCGCTGACGGTGACCTTGAGGGGGTACTCCGGCTGGCCGGCGGCGGTGCGGGCGGCGCGGCGCTCGCCGGAGTTGACCAGGAGCCGGGGGTTGTCGGCGCGGATCGTGCCGGCGCCGACCAGGATCGCGTCGACGGACGCCCGGACCTCGTCGACCCGGTCGAAGTCGGCCGGGCCGGACAGCAGGAGGCGTTCGGGTCCGGTGTCGTCCAGGTAGCCGTCGAGGGAGACGGCGGCGGACAGCAGGACGTACGGGTGGGTCATCGACGCTCCGCGGCTGGTCGGGACGGCGGACTGGGCAGGGCTTGGTTCAAGTTTGAAACAAACCTACACTGGCGGCATGACGACTCGCTGGCTCACCCCCGAGGAGCAGCGCGCCTGGCGCGCCTACATCGCCGCCTCGCTGCTCCTGGAGGACGCGATCGACCGGCAGCTCCAGCAGGACGCCGGCATGCCGCACCTGTACTACTCCATCCTGTCCGTCCTGTCGGAGTCCCCGGAACGGCGGCTGCGCATGACCGACCTCGCCGAGCGGCTGAAGATCACGCGCAGCCGGCTGACCTACGCGGTGACGCGGCTGGAGAAGGACGGCATGGTGCGGCGCGAGGCCTGCCGCTACGACAAGCGGGGCAGCATCGCGGCGCTGACCGACGAGGGCTTCGCCGTCCTGGAGCGGGCGGCGCCCGGGCACGTCGAGACCGTGCGGAGTTTCCTGTTCGACCGGCTCAGCGCGGAGCAGGTGGGGCAGCTGGAGGAGATCTCCGCGGCGATCGCCCAGGGGCTCCAGGAGGAGGGGGCGCGGCCGGACTCGGACGACGTGCCGTGGCGACGGAGGGCTTCGTCGGCCTGTTCGTAGCCGCGTCGGCCTGTTCGTAGCCGCGTCGGCCTGTTCGTAGCCGCGTCGGCCTGTTCGTAGCCGCGTCGGCCTGTTCATGACCCCGCAGGCCTCTTCGTAACCCCGCAGGCCTCTTCGTGACGCGCGCCACACGGTCCCGTATTTCCGTTGCTTCAAATTTAAAGCAAGAGTAGGGTTCCGGTCGTGGATCTGCTTCAAATCTGAAGCAGTACGGCTGTGCAGCCGAACAGGAAACGGAACCCGGAGGCCCCGCATGCCCGACACCCCCGCCGTCATCGCCACCCCGCGCTCCCGCGTCCGGGTCCCCCTGCGCTTCCACGACGGTTACGAGGTCGACGCCGAACTCGTCACCTTCCACGGCCTGGCCGACGGCCAGGAGCACGTGGCCGTCGTCCTCGGCGAGCCGGGCCCGGTCCCGCTGGTGCGACTGCACTCCGAGTGCCTGACCGGGGACGTGTTCGGCTCGGCCCGCTGCGACTGCGGCCCCCAGCTGCGCGAGGCCGTCGAGCGCATCGCCGAGCGCGGCGGCGTGCTCCTCTACCTCCGCCAGGAGGGCCGGGGCATCGGCCTCTACAACAAGCTCGACGCCTACGCGCTGCAGGACCAGGGCCTGGACACGTACGAGGCGAACGCGGCCCTGGGGCTGCCGGAGGACGCCCGCGACTACACCGCGGCGGCCCAGATGCTCCGGGCCCTGGGCATCGGCGAGCTGGACCTGCTCTCCAACAACCCCGACAAGGCGGGCCAGTTGCGCGAGCTGGGCGTCGACGTCCGCGACCGCGTCCCCACCGGCGTCTTCACCACCGCGCACAACGTCCGCTACCTGCGCGCCAAGGTCCTGCAGACCCAGCACACGCTGCCGCTCGCCGCGCTGACGGAGCTCAGCGCCGGCTGATCCGCCGGAGCGCCGATCGGGACTGCTTGCTCCTCGGCTCATCGGGTACAGCCTTTTGCAAGAGGGCGACCTCCGCTGTACCCGGAGCTTATGGAAAGTGATCGTTTCGTGACCGATCTCGGCGGCCCTGGCGACCACCGGGCGAGGAGACCGGACGACGGCCCGGAGGCCGTCGCGGCGCAGATCGCCGCTGCCGTGGAGAGCCTGACGGACCTGTGGTCGGTCGCCGCCCAGGAGGCGTCCCTGCGGCTGTCCCCGCACCAGCTGCGGGCACTGCGCATCCTGCACGCGGCGCCCGGCCTGAACCTCACGGCTCTGGCGGACCGGCTGGACATCGGCCTCCCCACGGCCAGCCGGCTCTGCGACCGCCTGGCGGCGGCGGGCCTCCTGGAGCGCGTCCCGCACCCGGACACCCGCCGCGAGGTACGCCTGCTGCTCACCGCGCACGCCCGGCACGTGCTGGGCGACGTCGCCGACCGCCGGGCAGCGGCCCTGGCCACGGCCCTGGCGGCGATGCGGCCGGCCGAACGGGCGGCGCTGAGCAGGGGCCTGCGCGGGTTCCTCGCGGCCCGGGACGGAACGGCTCCCCGCACCGACGACGGCGACGGGCTGCCGGGCGGCTGAGGGCTGCCCGGCAGCAGAGGCCTGTCGGTTCAGCCCGTCGCCAGCATCCCCGAGCGCAGCCGCGCCACCGTCCGCGAGATCAGCCGGGACACATGCATCTGGGAGATGCCGAGGCGGGCGCCGATCTCCGCCTGGGTGAGTTCCTCCACGAAGCGGAGGTGGAGGATCAGCCGCTGGCGTTCGTCGAGTTCGGCGACCAGGGGGGCCAAGGCGTGGAAGTCCTCGACGAGTTCCAGGGCGGGGTCCTCCTCGCCGATGAACTCCGAGAGCGTCGCCTCGCTCTCCTCCGCGTCACCGCTGACCGCGGCGTCGAGGGAGGAGGACAGGTAGCCGTTCGCCGCGATCTGGGCCTCGACGACCTCCTCCTCGGACAGGTTCATCAGCGCCGCCAGTTCCGCGACCTTCGGCGCGCGGCCGAGGCGGGAGCCCAGCTCCTCGGTGGCCTTGGCGAGTTCCGTACGGGCCTCCTGCAGGCGGCGCGGCACATGCACGGCCCAGGACGTGTCACGGAAGAAGCGCTTGATCTCGCCGATGATGTACGGCACGGCGAAGCTGGTGAACTGCACCTCGCGGGAGACCTCGAACCGGTCGATGGCCTTGATCAGCCCGATGACGCCGACCTGCACGACGTCGTCCATCGACTGGCCGCTGCTGCGGAAGCGGCGCGCCGCGAACCGCACGAGCGACATGTTCATCTCGATGAGCGTGTTGCGCGCGTACTGGTATTCGGGCGTGCCCTCCTCCAGCACGGCGAGCCGGTCGAGGAACTGTCCGGTCAGCTCGCGCGCGTCCTGGGGGGTGAGCTTCTGAGGCTCCGCGATCTGCGGCAGCACCTCGCCGGTGCCGATGCCGGAATCCGTCGTCGTGCCGATGCGCATGGTCGTCGTCACGGGCCCTCCCTCGTAGTTCCGGCCCGCTCCGGTCCCCCGACAGGCCACCTCCAGCGCCGCTACCCGCACTCGCCCGGCTCATGCCCCGCGCTCGCCCCGTCGAGACGTTGACCACAGTCGACGCAGGTCGGGGCGGTGTCGGGGTACCCGCAAGCGTGCTGGGACGGTACGGGCAGGAGGGTGGGGCGGTGCGACGGGAAGGAAGAGGCCGAGGGACTCCCGGAACGGACAGTTGTCGTTTGACAACTATAGCCGCGAGGCAACACAGTAGCCCTGCCCGAAGGGCGTTGGGAAGGAACCGGAAGGGCCGACCCGGTGCGGCGGCGGGCAGTTCAGGCAGTCCGGGTGCCGGACGCGCGGGAGTCGTCGGAGTCGTCGTGTATCTGGGCCGCCGCCGCGTCGCAGAACGCCTCCAGCCCCTGCAGCAGCGCGACCCGCTTGGCGGCGGGCATCTGGTCGAGCACCGCGCGCAGGGCCTGCTCCCGGCGCACCCGCAGATCGGCCAGGAAGGCCCGGCCGCGGCCGCTGAGCTGCAGGCGCACCTCGCGCCGGTCCACGGGACTGACCACGCGCTCGACGAACCCGGCCGCCTGGAGCCGGTCGCAGAGCCGGCTGGTCGAGGGCGGGGTGGAGGCGAGGGAGTCGGCGAGCGTGCGCAGGTTGATGCCCTCGTGGTGCTCCAGGATGAGCAGCACGCGCAGCTGGGACGCGGACGCCGGCGCCGTCGAGGCCCGGCCCCACAGGACCTCCAGCAACTCCGCCGCCGTGGAGGTCACACGGGCGACCTCTGCTGGCTCAGGGCGGGGTCGGTGGGAAGTCACAGTCACACTCTCGCAGGCACCGGGATGGCCGTCAGCGTACTAGGCACGCGGCGGGCCGGGTCGGCGCCGGCCCAAGACCACGGCCCTCCACCACGCCATCGGCCGCACCCGCGAGGCCCCCTGCGCGAGGTCCCGTACGCGATACCCCGCACGGGACGCCTCGCACGGGGCGCCCCGGGCCGGACGACCACCCCATGACCCGCACCCATAACGGTGGCGGACGCCCCGTGGCAGACGCCCCGCACCCCATCACCCGTGTCTGACGTATCTGACGTATCTGACGTATCTGACGGCGGCACCGGGGGCCCTCCCCCGGCGACCCATCAGCGCCCGTCGGCGACCCATCAGCGACCCATCAGCGACCCGCCGGCAACCCGTCGGCGACCGACCAAGGATTGGTGTTTCGACCATCGTGACCGCGATCGTGAACAGATTCGTCGCCGCCGAGCGCGCCCTGCGCACGGCGGCGCCCCACCAACTGCTGGACGCGGTCCGTCGTGTACTGACCGATCAGTACGCGGCGGACTCCGTCGAGCTGTACCTGGCCGACTACGGACTGACCGTGCTGCAGCCGGTGTCCGTGCTGCCGCACACCCTCCAGCCGGTGCCCGTGCACAACAGCCCGGCGGGCCGGGCCTTCGGCGCGCAGGAGCCGTACGTGGAGACGCTCCCGGGCGACCTCGTCCGCGCGCATCTGCCCGTCACCGTGCGCGGCGACCGCCTCGGCGTGCTGACGGTGACCCTGCCGGGCGGCGAGCACGCCCAGGGCTGCCTGGGCGAACTGGCCGAGATCGCCCAGGTCCTCGGGCACGAGGTGGTCGTGGCCGAGCGGGACACCGACCTGTATCTCCAGGCCCGCCGCAAGGACCGGCTCACCCTCGCCGCCGAGATGCAGTGGCAGTTGCTGCCGGGCCGCTCCTGCGTCCGCCCCGAGTACGAGCTGGGCGCGCAACTGGAGCCCGCGTACGCGATCTTCGGCGACAACTTCGACTGGTCCGCCACGGCCGACCGGCTCAGCCTCTACGTCACCAACGGCATGGGCGAGGGCATAGAGGCCTCCCTGCTGACGAACCTGGCGATCAACGCCCTGCGCAACGCGCGCCGGGCCGGCCTCCCCCTGGCCGACCAGGCCGCCCTGGCCGACCAGGCGGTGTACGCCCACTACCGGGGCCGCTGCTACCTGTCCGTGCTCATGCTCGACTTCGAGCTGGCCACCGGCCGGGTCCGGGCCGTGGACGCCGGGTCCCCGCAACTGCTGCGGCTGCGTCAGGGCGCGGTGGAGCGGGTGGACTTCGAGGCGCAGCTGCCGCTCGGCATGTTCGAGGAGACCGACTACGTGGCCCAGGAGTTCCGGGTCGAGCCGGGCGACCGGCTGGTCTTCGTCAGCGACGGGGTGTACGGCGTCGCGTCGCCGCGCGGAGAGGCGTACGGCGACACCGCTCTGGCCCGGGCGATCCAGTCGACCCGGCTGCTGCCGGCCGCCGAGGTGCCCCGGGCCATCCTGCGCGAGCTGACCGGCCACCGCGGCAGACCCGTCCCGGACGACGACGCCCTGGTGGTCTGCCTGGACTGGCGTGGCCGTTGAGGGACGGGGCAAGCGCAGGTCAGAGGGCCTGGAAGAGAAGGTGTTTGGTGGTGTCGTACGTCGGCACTAATGTTTGTCATATGGCAAGTAACGGCTGAGGCGCCGTCGCGCGACCTCGGTCCGGCCCGTGCAAGGGAGCGATGCAGGTGTCGGTGTCGTTGTCGGAAGAGAACGCGGAACAGGAGCCGGCCGCGCAGCAGGTGAGCGCCTTCCTGGAACGGCGCCGGGAGCAGATCGCCCAGCGATGGGCGGACGCCGCGCTGTTCCGCACGGTCTTCACCGTCTCACGCGACGAGGCGGTGGAGGCGGGCAGGGCCGTGACCGCCGCGCTGGCCGCGGTGGCGGCCTCTGGGCGGCTGGAGGACATCCGGGCGTCCGGATTCGAGGCGGTGCGCGACCAGTTGGGGCGGATGGCGGCCTCCCGCGCCCGGACGGGGACCGACCCGGACGGGGTGGCACGCGAGGTGGCCGCCCTGCGCGAGCCGGCGGTCGAGCTGCTGCGCGCCGAGTTCGAGGACCCGAACGGCCCCGAGGCCGTGGAGTGCGTCGTGGCGCTCACCGTGCTCATGGGCACGCTGCGCCTGGTCGTGATGGAGACGACGGTCAGCGCGAGCGAGGAGGTGATCGCCCGCCAGCGCGAGCAACTGCACGAGGTGGCCACCCCGGTGATCAAGCTGTGGGACAGCACGGTCGCCGTCCCGCTGATCGGCACGCTCGACAGCGCGCGCAGCCAGGTGGTCATGGAGAGCCTGCTGGACGCGATCGTCGCCGAGCGCGCCCGGTACGCCATCCTCGACATCACCGGCGTGCCCACGGTCGACTCGCTGGTCGCCCAGCACCTGATGAAGACGGTGGCGGCGGCGCGGCTGATGGGCGCCGAGTGCATCGTCTCCGGCATCCGGCCCGCGATCGCGCAGACCATAGTGCACCTGGGCATCGACCTCGGCACGGTCCTCACGCGCGCGAGCCTGGCGGACGCCCTGGCCTACGCGCTCAGCCGGCAGGGCGTGGGGATCGGGCCGGTGGCGGCGGCCGGCGCGGCCCCGACGGCCGACGCGGACGTGCGGTGACCGGGGCCGCAGGGATCGGCCCCCTGGGCGGACACGGCTTCGCCGTGCCGGTCCTGCAGCTCGGCGACGTCCTGCTGGTCACCCTCCAGGGGGAGTTGCACGACGGGATGGCCGAGCAGCTCCAGCAGGACGTCACGGACCGGATCTCGCACACCCGGGTGACCGGTGTGGTGATCGACATCTCCGGGGTGGAGATCGTCGACTCCTTCCTGGGCCGGGTGCTCGCCGAGATCGCCGCCGGCGCCGGCCTGCTGGCCGCCCGTACGGTGCTGGCCGGGATGCGCCCGGCGGTGGCGATCACCCTGGTCGAGCTGGGACTCACCCTGCCCGGCATGCGGACGGCCCTGGACGTCGAACGCGCGATGGAGCTGCTCGGCGCCCGCCCGGGTGGGGGGAGTCCGTGATGCCGGCCGCCCGCCACGCCGCCCCGGCGACCCTGCCGATCGGCTCGGACGCCGACCTGGCCTGGGTGCGGCAGCAGGTCCGGCAGGCCGCCGCCGAGCTCGGTTTCGGCCTGGTGCAGCAGACGAAGCTGGTCACCGCGGCGAGCGAACTGGCCCGCAACACCCTCGTCCACGGCGGGGGCGGCCAGGTGCGGCTCACCCCGCTGGACACCGGGCAGTCACAGGGTCTGCGGCTGGCCTTCGTCGACACCGGCCCCGGCATCCGCGACCTGGACCAGGCGATGACCGACGGCTACACCAGCGGCGGCGGGCTCGGACTGGGCCTGAGCGGCGCCAAGCGGCTGGTCCACGAGTTCGACGTGGACAGCCGGCCGGGTGAGGGGACCACCGTCACCGTCACCGCCTGGGCCACAGCCGTACCGCCCTCCTGGCCGGGACCGCCGTGATGAGCGAGGTGTGATGAGCGAGGTGTGGGACGTTCCGGTGGACGACTCGACCCGGGTGCGGGACGTGCGGGTGGCGGCCGAGGAGGCCAGCGCCCGCGCCGGCCTGGGACCGCACCGCACCGCGACCGCCGCCCTCGTGGCGACGGAGCTGGCGACCAACCTGCTGCGGCACGCGGACGGCGGGCGCGTCCTGATCAACCTGGTCGACAGCGCCCGCGCGGACGGCCGGCGTACGGCCGTGCAGCTGCTGTCGCTGGACCACGGCCCGGGCATCCCGGACGTCGCCCAGGCCATGCGCGACGGCTACAGCACCGCCGCCTCCCTGGGCGCCGGCCTCGGCACGTGCCGGCGCATAGCGAACGCCTTCGACCTGCACAGCGCGCCCGGCCGGGGCACCGTGGCCATGGCCCGCATCGACCACGACCCCGCCGTCCGGGGGGTCGCCCCGCCGCGCCCGCGCGTCGGCGGCGTCAACGTCCCGCTCGGCCGGGCCGAGCACTCCGGCGACGCCTGGGGGTGGGTGCACGACGGCGACCGCCTGACCCTCCTGCTCGCCGACGGCCTCGGCCACGGCGCCAAGGCCGCCGAGGCCTCCACCTCGGCGGTGACCGAACTGCGCGGGGTGGCCGACCGGCCCCCCGCCGAGATCCTGCGGCACCTGGGCGGACCCCTGCGCCGCACCCGGGGCGCGGCCGCGGCGGTGGCCCAACTCGACCTCACGTCCGGCCGCTTGGCCTTCTCCGGCATCGGCAACATCGGCGCCCGGCTGCGCACCGACGGCACCTGGAGGGCGCTGCTGTCCCAGCCCGGCATCGTGGGCGCGCAGGCCCCGGTGACCGTGCCCGTGCAGCACGAGCCGTGGCACGCCGACAGCCTGCTCGTCCTGCACAGCGACGGCCTGCCCGCCCGCTGGACACCACCCGACGACGACACCCTCCTGACCCGCGACCCGGCGGTGGTGGCCGCGGTGATCCTCCGCGACGCGGGAAGCGCGGCCCGCCCGGTACGCGACGACACGTGCGTGGCGGTACTGGGCGGCGCCTAGGACTTGTCCGGCCGATCATGTGCGGAGCCAGATGACGGGTGCTGCGGGTGGCCACTGGTCTGGCAGCTTGAGCCGGTTGATCGCCCGGACGCCCATGTGCCGCAGACACTCGCGGCACGGACCGCTGCTGTAAGCCTTGTCCGCCGCGAGGCTGTCTGGTTTCTTGCGCGGCCTGCCCGGCCCGATCCGAGGGACGTGAGTCTTCCCCACCACGAGCTTGACCTGCGCGCAGTCCGCCCGCTGTCCCGGTGTGACGATCAGGGACAGCCACGGCGTTTCGCCCTGATGTTCCGCCGCTGCGTCCCCCTTTGAGGTGGGAGCCGACGATGGTTCGGTCCGGGCGCCGGCGGCGTGCTGATGTGCCCGCACGATGGTGCCGTCGGCCGACCACAGCCGGTTTCGCTACTTAACGACGAACGGTGCGTATCCCACCTGGACCTCGCTCACCTGAAGGTCGGAGAAGAGCAAGGTCAGGTTGTGCGCATTGGTCTCAATGCGCACCTCGTGAAAGTCGATCCCGAGGGCCTTGGACCAGCGTCGCGTCGCCTCCGACGCAGGGAGAAGCTTGGCTCCTGGGTAAAGGCAGTGCCATTTCACACCCCAGACGTATCCGTCGAGATCGGCACCGGTTTCGTGGTCGATGAGCCGGTCGTCCAGTGAGACCCGCCAGGTCTCAGCCGGCACCGACGTCTCGCACCGCGCTTCGACGCAGTACCTGAAGAGATACCGCAGGTGGGCCGGCGCGATGCCGGTGCGGGGATCAGCCGTCGCGTAGACGATGACCTCGTAGTCGCGCATGTAGTTGGCGTATCCGTGGTGCACGACAGCGTGATCGAAGGCCTCGTCCAGCATCTGTTCAAGTACGGCGGTATCCATGCCGCCCTTCTACCTCACCCGGCGAGACCTTCGACAACGAGAACTCGGCGGCCCACGCTCCCCCGCTGCTCCGGCGGCGTACCGTGACAACGTGGCGAAAGACGACCTCGGGCGCACTCTCCGACGCCTACGCCGGCTGGCCTCCCTGACCCAGGAGGAACTGGCCGACCGTTCGGGCGTGTCTCTCGACGTGATCCGTCAGCTTGAGCAGCGCCGTAAGCACTCGGCGCGGCTGCCCACGCTGCACGCCTTGGCCAACGGCCTGGGTGTGGAACTGACCACACTGCTGGGCGATCCACCCGCGGTCTCCTCGACTGGCGAGAGCGATGGACCACGTTTTGTGGCCGTGCGGCGGGCCATCATGCCTGTGCTCTGGGGGCCCGAACCGGAAGTGCCAGGGCCTGACTTCACCCTGGACAAGCTTCGCGGGCAGATCGCAGACGGCTGGACGCAGTATCACGCCGCCGAGTTCGACGCGGTGATGAAGTCCCTCCCGGACTTGATCTCCGACGCGCGTACGGCGACGGCGTGGGGCGAAGACCACGACCGCCGTGCTGGGTTCGCGGCTCTGGGCAAGGCTCTTCAGCTCGCCGGGCACGTCGCGGTGCGTATGGGGAAGACCGACCTCGCTCTGACGAGCTTGGAGCGGGCGATAGACGCCGCTGGGAAGTCGTCCGACCCCCTTCTGCTTCCCATGGTCGTCAACTCCATGGCATGGACCTACCAGCGGCAGGGGCGTCTGGAGGACGCGTTGAGTATCGCGCTCCGAGCCGCTGCCGACATGGTTGAAGAGGGTCTTGACGGCACCGTCGACGGGTTGAAGGTCTGGGGTGCCCTCACCATGAGTGCCGCCACGTCGGCCGCACGGAGCGGCGACTACGACCGGGCAGCGGAGATGATGGAGACAGCGGAGAAGGAGGCCGCTCGCCTTTCGAAGCTCCCTCAGGGGGGCGACAACCGCATGGTGAGCGTGTTCAGCCCTTCATCGGTCCGGATCGAACGCGTTCGGCTTGCCGTCCAGTACGGGCACCCGCATGACGCGCTGTCGCTCGCCAAGGGCATGCGGCTCAGTAAGGACACCCCGCCGTCCTGGCGGACATGGCTGCTGCTGGACGTCGCCCGCGCCCACACGGATATCGGGGACGCGGCTGGGGCGGTGAAGACCCTGGAATCCCTGCGCCGCGTGGCGCCGACCTGGATGCAGCACCACACGCTGGCCGTGGCGATCGTGCGTGATCTGTGGGCGCTCCCCAACCACCCCCCGGGGCTAGGACCGTTGGCGGAGTTCCTCGGAGTCAGCGAATAGCGTCGGAAAACTGGGACGCAACGCCCCTGTCACTCTGTGTAGCTCGGCGATTCCATAGCCGGACAAGCGCCCCGGCGACCGCTGACACGGCCCCGGGGCTCGGCCGACTGGTTGAGGAGTCGACGTGCGACAAGCTACCGTCCCGCCCCCCGCAGAGGCAGAGCGGGAGGAGGCCCCGCCGGACATCGCCACGATGCGCGAGACCGCGCGGCGCGTCCTCGGCCCGGACGTACTGCCGCCGGCCGGTGGTGAACTGGAGACGCTCACCGCCACGTTGTGCGGCCACCTCGAGGTGCTGCTGCCCGAGGTCGAGGAGGCGGCCGGACGTCTGCCGGAGAACAGCGTCACCCGCTACGGCGCCATGTACTGCGTCGGCGAGGCACGCGGCAAACTCCGCGCGCCGGAGCTGAACTTCGCCCCGCTGGTCGGCAGCGTCATGTACGCCCGGAGACTCGCCCGCGTCCTGATCGCTCTGTGCGAGCACTACGAGACCGTCAGCGCCGGAGTGGCCGAGACCCCCGAGCAGAGGGCGTTCATGCGCCTGGCAGACCACTGCCTGCGATGCCCCACCTGCCGCACCGTGGACGACGACGGAGCGAACGCCAGGCTCCCCTGCGAGGAAGAAGCCACGCTGTACGAGGAGTACCGGAGAGCTCGCGCGGGCGCCGCCGCGGCCCGCCGTGTCACTCACGGGCGCCTGGGGGCATCGGTATGACCAACACCGAACCGAAGGCACCCGACACCGAAACCGACGAGCTGCAGCGGCTGGGCGAGCAACTCCTGCGCACGGCGAAGTCGTCCCGCGCCCGGGCCGCCGTCCAGGCGCTCGTCGAGGAACGGACGATCCTGGCGGTCCCGGCCGTGCGCCGCGCCCTCGTCATCGACACCATCGACGGTGCGCAGGCCCACTTCGACGCCCTGTCGGGACGCCAGTACGGACTGGGCCTGGACGAAGGGCAGCGGGCGTTCCTCCACCTGGTCCTGTCCATGGTCGGCATCGGCATCACCAC